>NZ_JAQFUL010000014.1:0-88065 GCF_027716265.1 Bacillus cereus group sp. Bc031 | reverse complement strand
ATATGCAAAGATAAATATAAGTAGTTGTTTTGAAACATGTTTTGATGAAGTTGATTTTTCATATGGAGAATTAGTTGGAACGATATTAAATCATGCTACTTTTCGACGAGCAAATTTATATAAAATAGATGCAAAACAGGCCGACTGTACGGGAACAAATTTCAGCAACGCGAATCTTACAGAAGGTAACTTTGAAAAAGCATATTTAGAAGATGCTAATTTATCAGAAGTAAACGCTAGAAACGCAGATTTTACTGACGCAGATTTAACGGGAGCGACCCTTTTAAATGGTGATTTTACTGACGCGAATTTTACCGGTGCTAAACTTGACAATGTAGTTTGGACAGGAGCAAAGGTAGAAGGAGCCAAATTTGACGAAAATGTGAAGGAACAAATCTTAAAAATGATTTAAATATGATGGGGATTATATACATTTGAGCACTCGAAAACCTATGATTGGTAGCGAGTGCTTTTTTCTTAGAGATATTAGAGATTGATAAATAAGTGAAAATCAATATAGATTATTTTTAAGGATTGTTAGATAGATTAAGTTGGGAATATTATATAATTGAAAATACATTAGCAAAAGGTGTGGACTCCGTAACCCCATTCGTTAAAGGTGTAGAAATACTGCCAGATGGAAGTGTCGCTAGATCTGGAACGAACTATAGCGGGAAGTTCCAAGAAGCCCATGATGCCTCTAAGGCGAGTATTCAGAGTAGGATCTCGAATTTGGAGAGTAGTGGGGTTAAGGGTACGGGTAAAGCTCTATTGACTAATGAAGGAAAAGTTGGAACCTATAAACAACTTGTGAAACAAGGAACTGCTTTTGATAATATTACTCCACATCATATGCCTTCTGCAGAGAAAATGAAACAAGCTGGTATAAAAAGGAATGATGGTGTGAGTATGAATATGGAACAACCTCATCCTGGAACCGGTGGGAGACATCGTGAAACATATACATATGGTCTATCAGGAGAAAAATCGAAGGCGTATTTAAACCTTAGCTTTCGTGATGCCTTAGCTCATGATATTTTGGATGCTCGAAGAATTTATATAAAAGATGGTTTATATACTGCTGAGATAAGAGAAGGTTTAAGAGAAGTTATTAAAAGAAACAAAGAGCTGTATCCGCATTTATTTGATAAATAAAACATGGAAAGGATGATTACCTTTGGATATTAAGAGTCATCTAAAAAGACTATACGATAATCGTTTATTAGAAAATGAAAATGAGATACGAGATTTTAATGAGTCATTAATGGAAGTAATAGAGTACAACGACGTCTCTGTTATTACAGATTTATGTTTAGTTTTGGATGATGAGACTGAGCAATTTGAGGTTATGTTTGGTTTGATTCATGGAATAGAGAGCTTATATAAAAATAATATAGAAGAAGGACTTGTATGTATTGCTAAAGCTGTTCCGAAGATGATTAACTCAGCAAAAGAATGGGTAGAAATTTTACATTATAGAATTCTTAATCACCCTCAAGTAAGATTAGCATATGGAAAAGTACTTTCGGGATTTGATCCATCAATTACGATTAGTATTAAAGAATTATTGATTGATATAAAAAATGAAGACCCTGATATGTTTAGTGAATCTGTTAATGAGGTAATTAAGAGCATCTAATGTTTAAAGTTAAAAGATATAAAAGCACATAAGGCAAGTCAACAACAAAAGAACTTATTATTGTAGTGGAAAGAAAAAGAATAGGTTGTTTAAAAGTGCATACTCCATGATGGTTGTACCATCATAGAGTATTATGTGCAATGGTAGAATAGAAAACGAAGTACGAGCTTAGGCGAGATGACATTTTACATGGCGATAAATATAAACACATGGAATGTATATTAAACTAACGAACTCGTACAAACTCGTAAGTTTTAATGTAGTAGTTGTCATGATATACAAAAGGTGTCATACTGTTACTACAAAACTTACAAATTTATGCTACTTAAAAACATATGAACTTAAAGCACTTGATTGTTATTTTGGACAACAAGTGCTTTTTTCATAGATGTATGTAAACTTAATGAATAATGCGCGGTATATATTAATAAAAGAAAATAGATTGTTAATATTGTATAATTGAAATTA
Organism: Bacillus cereus group sp. Bc031; assembly: GCF_027716265.1. NCBI lineage: Bacteria > Bacillati > Bacillota > Bacilli > Caryophanales > Bacillaceae > Bacillus > Bacillus cereus group sp. Bc031. The sequence continues at coordinate 85,958 of NZ_JAQFUL010000014.1, read as the reverse complement.
GAAGAGCAAAAGGTGTGGATTAGTAGTGGTTCAAAGTATCATTTGAAAGATCATGTGTGGATTATACCAAAGAGTATTCTTTGAGAAATGATTTATTAAATCTTATTGAGGAGTATGAATATGAAAGTTAATAATTCTGACTATGGAGGTTTTATTGTTTCTAAGAATGTTGTAGCAGGAAAACCAATACGTTATACATTTAGAGAAAAATCAGAAGTTCCTCAATTAAATGGGTGGACTATTTACTCTTCAGAAGATAATGATGAATATGTAAATGATTCTAGTAACTTTCAAGTTTTAGGAGCAAACTCTATATTAGAAATAGCACCAGTTATGTTAGAAATTTTTGATGCTCCCTATGGAACAGACCTATGTTGGTTGTATAAAGAAGGTGTTCATGTAGGATTTTATGATTTGATAAGTGAAGATGAGAAAGATATTGGTCAAATTGTAAAAGGAAATTGATGCTATTTTGTGAGTTCTTTGGGCACTGCCAAAAATACATTTCCAATAAGAAAAGTCAACAGCTACGTTAGGAGAACGTAGCTGTTGACTTTTTTAAGTGTCATTTCATGACAAGAGTTATTTATCATCTTTGTTTAAGTTAATGGTTTCTTTGTTTTTACGAACTTCAAGGATAGCTTTTCTCATGTCTCGTTCGATTCGTTGCTTGTAAAGAAGTTCTGTAAATGCTCTGAAGCATTCATTACCACTTCCAACATACACTCGAATCAATCAGTTTAAATAAAAAAGCTCGTCTTTTTCATCACTGTTTTCTCAACAAAAATAGAAAGTTAAAATTAAAATGAACATAATACATAATATCAGTGCTATGTATACTGTTGATACAAAAGAACCTCCTTCGAAAGAAAAAGAAATTAAAGCGCTTCAGCATTTCTCAGTAATAGATGTACCTACAGAATATATAGAAATGATTCAGCTAGCTTCAAATGTTGAAATTAATGTTAATGACCAAATGTATATTAGGATATGGGGAGCTTCGGATTGCATAGAAATGAATGAAGCTTATAAAGTGCAGAATTACCTTCTTTATTCACTCGCAATTGGTGATGATGAAGGTGGGGGTGCATTAATTTATCTACAAGGTAAAGATGGTTTTGGTATATACTATAACAGTTTTGGAAATTTAGACATGGAGGATGCAGTTAAAATTGCACCATCTTTAACCGAGTTATTAGTAAATAATGTAGGTGTGAATATCTTATTAGACATTTGAGAACATGTAGAGAATTTGGTGTTATAGTTTCATTGTAATTTGTTTTCTAATAACTATAGGGAATACAGCAAAGAAAAAATAACAATATCTATTATTAATATTCTTGGCTTAGTTTGTTAGTAAACAACCAGATACAAAAGAATACATATAAAGTATGAATAGGGATGTAGTAAAAATGACAATGATACAATTTAATTCTTATCATCAAAAAGTAGAGATAAAGAGAAATTTAGAACTTATGAACTTAGAACATAAAAAAATTAGAGAGTATGTAAATTTTGATGTATGTTCTTTTGAGCAATTAGATGAATTTCAAGTAGGATACAGCATTGACACCGATGGAAACTCCCTTGTAACCGATGAGGAAGATACTTGGGATGCAAATTGGATTGTTATTGCATATGAAACTATGTGTGGAGATCCAATTATTATTGACTTAAGTGAAGAAGGATACCCTATATCTTCCCTCATGCACGGAATGGATAGTTGGAGTGGTGGCGATTTTCTTGCAGATTCCATGGAATCATTTATTAATTTTATGAAAGATATAGGTGATTTTCTTACTGAGAAACAAGTGTTAGAAGGTAAAAGAATGATACAAACTAAAGAATTGGAAATATTGCTAAATGAGTTTTTGAAAAGAAATAAATTTACTGATTTTGAAATATGGCACTCTTTATTAAGTCCATTATTTGATATTGCAGAAAAATATGAGCAAACAATGGAGAGAAAAGTAAAAAAGATGAAGGAAGAAGGAAAGAAAATAACGGAAATTGCCCACATGCTTAATATAAAACCTAAAGAAGTGTATGAGTATATTAAGAAAGTTTAATAATGCCTCTTTACTTTAGCGAGAACAATCAGGAACGATGATAGAGCGATACAGGCAGAAAATGCTTGGATTTTTTATAAAGTCCAAACAAAAATCTGCTGAAGAAGAATCCATTTTGATCAATCTTTTTTCAAGATGGATGTTTTTTATTTATCGTAAAACTTAGGATTGAGAGTTGTTTTTGATTAGAATTTATTTCGAAGCGAGGGCAATGGGGTTTCGAGGTAGCTCTGCATGAGTAAAGATACTTACAAAAAATCAATGAAATTCAAAAGAATATCCATAAGTGAATACAGTATGGAGAATGGGAACGAAGGACGATGGACGCGGAAGGTGGCTACAGGGATGAAGTATGGTGAAAATACTAAGTTAGTTGAGGAAAGGCCATTGTTGGAGTGGTGAAAAATAGAAATAAAATTTATGATAATTAAATAGGAGGACATAGTGAACAAGAAAAGGCAGTTAATTCAACAAGTAAAAGTCGTGATACATAAGTTGGAGAAAGACTCTGCGAAAGATATTAATAGTGGTATTTTACAATTAATATATAAAAGATATAAGAAAGCGTTAGAAATATTAGAGAATAACGAGGATACTAAGGGAATAACCATTGTGGGTGGCGTACGTGCATATATGGACAGTCACAATGATTATCCACATACATTATTAGAAGAATTATATAAAGATGAAACAATCGCCAAAGAATTAACTAACAGATAGTGATAGAGGAAAAACAAGACGTGATAAAATAAGGGAGAAGTTTTATAAAAAGCAAAATATAATTCTTGTAATGTTTGAGAGTGCAAAAGAGTGGGCAATGCTACTAAACGTAAGAATTTTAAATAATGATTTATATAGAAGTGAGTATGCTAAAGTACTTGTAGGAATGAATCATGATATACAACTAATGATAATTAATTTACTTAATGAAATTATTGCTGATAACCCTAAAAGATTTGAGAGGACTGCCAATGAGGTTCTTAGTCAATTACAAGGAGTAAATAAGAATTGTAGAACTACTGTATTATAGATAAAACTAAGAATACCCTAGCGAAGAGCTAGGGTGTTTGTGTTATATAGTTTCACCATATGCTTCCGAATTAGGAGCAGGAGTAATCAACGAACCTTTTGTAGCGTTTCCTATAATAGAATGAAAGTGTTTAACGTTTAAATATAGGAAGAAAAACAATTAAGCTTTTATTTTATTTAAAATGGATACTCTATTAGTAGTGAATAATAAATAATTTTGTTTTACTGTCTTAATTAAAATACGATCAGTTGTACCATATGCTGTTCCAATTCGGATTACGCTTTTTTCTTCAACACCAGCATATGTATTATCTTCCGTTACCTCAGTGATTTCACATAATGGAATATGAATTTTAGAGAATTGCCATGAAATAATTAGTTCATCTTTTGTTTTTTCAACATGAATACCTAACATATTAACAGAACCTTTCTATAATAAAATTTCACTCGTACTATTTTATTATACAAATTTATAAATTGAATTTCTATTTTTTTACAGAGAGTATACAATTAACAACGAGAAAAATGTTCATCATTACTTTCATTCCTATTATAACGAATTCTACAATAGAAAACAGAACGTATATTTGGTATAATCGAAATATACTATATGAAACGATGTACATGAGTTTGGGATTTATGAAAAAAGGTAACATAATAATACATACGCTATAGGATTCAGTTCATGTTATACAAATCAATCGTTAGAAAGGAAAAGAAGTATGAATCAAATTTCATTCGAAGATTTATTTGAAGAAGAAAACAAACGAGAAAAGGTGGAGGTAGCTGAGACCCCGGTGCCTTTATCGCCCTTACAAAAGGATATTTTAGAGTTAATTAATTCTGAAGAAATAAGTGCACTTGAGTTATGCGAACAATTAATACGAGCTGGTAAAATATCAGATGAGAGATTCACAACGAATAAGCCTAAAGCATATGGGCAAGTATGCTTACTATTAGAAGGTTTTGTTAAAGAAGGAAAGCTTATTTTTGTCAAAAGTGATGAGAAAAGAGATAGAGTATATAAATTGAATGAAGAAGATTCTAACGAATAAAATGTGTAAAGTATAGTAATGAAATAAGGAAGTCCTCATATTTGTGTTGAAAGATTATTTTCACATAAGCGTGGGGATTTTTTTTGAGGGAGGATGTATGAAAGCTATATTGCTAATAATTTTACGGAGTTTTTAAATAAGTTACATGATTAATAGTGGAAAGGGTTCAAACTTATCTGGCAGTGATAAATGAAATTAGTTACATAACCTCGTTTCTAATAAAAAGGGGGGATTAAAATGAAACCGAATTATTTTACAATCGCAATGTATCCGACTGTAGCATTTAACGAGGAAGAGATATTGAATCGTCTTCTAGATGTATTTGAGTCAAACGAAAAATTCGCTCCTACTCATTGGGGAAACTGTGAAACGGTGCAGGTAGAATATAATCGCCAGGAAATCATAGAAAAAGTAATTTCGGAGCGTAGAGTGTCTGAAGTTCAACTCTATCATGATAAAATGACGGGTTATATTCACTTAAGAATATAACCCTATTTATTAGAACCAGTAGTATATAAGGAGATTATCCCACGGGTTATTTGCAAATATTAGACGGGGGGATATTTGACGCTGTAAAAGAAAAAATATTGACTCTTATATCATTATTGATGTTGTCCTCAATTTTCCTCATGTAGCACTTGAAAATCAGTAACAAGTGAAACGATTTTTCCTGCTTCATCGATTCCCCAATAGGAAGGATAAAATCCATCTCCATAACCTGAACGGAATATAATGATATTACTTCCTGTTTCCTCACACACCACGCAATTTCCCCAATCTTCATCATGTTCTGTTAGTATGTCATCTATAAGATCATCATACAAACTAGTAAATTCTTCTCCTAGTTCTTGTTGTAACCTGTCTTCTATTTCTTCTAACTTACCAATTGCTTCAACATCTGCAAAGCACCCTAAGCTTGTATCAACTGGGTAACCAAAAATATAACCGTCTTCCAGTTCACTTACATTTTGTCCTGGTTTTGTTGCCATCTTCCATCCTACCGCTTTTGACTCCGACAATTTCAATTCAGCACCAGCAATGACTCCATCTTCCTTATGCCACCAAGCAACAATTGGATATGTACCTGGCTGAATTGTTTGTTCGAAGTGATTTTCATTAAAAATAAGAGGATCACAAGCGACAATTTTACCTGAAGTAACTTTCAACTGTTCTAGTGTTTCGGAACGCAGAGCCTCACTATCCGGTTTAGATAATTCACGTAATAACTTTGACATAATGTTTCTCTCCCTTTCCTTTTAAAATATTTGTTGGTGCTGCCTCCCATATATTTTTATATGAGTTACATTTGTGTTCTGTGGTATTTCTAGCGCCTTTGTATGTTCCTATAACTTCGATATTATCGCCATGAACTTCTAAAACCTCTGCGGCATATCATACCCGCGTTTTCTAATAGTTCCTCAACATATTCTTCATGCGTTTTACGTTTTCGGATATATTGCTCCGTACAAGTGTAGATGGAACAAACCTTTATTCATTGAAAAATATAACAAATGAATTTGACTTTAAAATTAGAACCAGTTTTGAGGATGTAAATAATAATCCACCCGTTGATTATATTATTTTAAGGGTAAAAATGCATTAATTAAAAATTCAATAAAAGAAGATTAGACTAGATAGTCTTTCTAGATTAATCTTCTTATTTTATATTCTCAAGGGATATCCCACTTCACTGCGACTCATTGCAATATGTCTACTTCTGTGACACATTACACAATTGTACAGAGATAATGAAGTAATATGAAAAAAAATATAAAGATTTAAATTTAATCCTATATATTTTTTATAAATTCTAAAAGTAAATCCCTTATTTTTGGTATGATTGACAGAGACTATTTAATTTCTTATGAATATTCTTGAAAAGGAAGTCATGCTGTATGAAATCAATAAATGTAAATGGGAATATATATTATATTGAATCTGTTCCTTTTGAAGATAAGAGTGAGCAGGATGAAGAAGGATACTACGAATATTTTTACAAAGGAGTCAATTTATCGTTTCACTCGGACAAAGAAATAATTAAAGCCCGAATTTATGACGACGAAGAAATAATATATTTCTTAAAAAATCCATTTCTTGCTTTTGGTAAAGATTTTGAAGCTATAAAAGTATATATAATTAAAGAATATGATGTAAATAAATTTAAAATTCCAGGTGAAAAAAAGCCTATATAGAATTATAGCTATAATTCTATATAGGCTTTACCATGACCAATTATAATAAAACAGGAAAACTCACAAAGTACTTATGCCTGTGGGCTATGAAAGGAATGTATTCGAAATTGAGTAAATCAAGTGAAATAAGTAGATTTGAAAATAGATTCTCAGAAAATGTGATTGAAATAGCAGCTGTCACAGGGGCATTAGGAATCGGTGCATCAAAAGGCGGTGACAACATTTTGTGGACTGCGTCAATTGATTTGATTGCGTGGAAAGACTTACATAACAATGAAACGATTAGAAAAGAAGACATACGACTGGCATGGTTGGTTGATGATGCAGAATGGAGAAAATCAAAAGGCATTTTGACAGCAAATACAGTTGTAGCATTACAGGTGCGCAAGTCAGAAAATTCATTGATGCTTGTTAAGGTTTTGGAAACACCATATAAAGATGATGAGTTGGAAATCATCTTACAAGATGCAATGAAACCGCTTTTTTATCATGATGAGATGTTGGGTGTGTTCGAACTCGATAAAAGAGTGAAAACTTTTGAAAAGAGAATATCTTGGGCTGGTGAAGAATGTCATTTATATTTTGATTGGAGTGAAGACAAACATATGATGAAGTCTGCACTGGAAACAGCACATGCACTTTTCAAAGAGCAAGATGAATGGAAAATGAAAATGAAAATGTACGCTGCAAAAGAACTGGTAGAGTTAGCAAATGAATGGCTACAAGATGATGATGAAGCAGAAATCGACGAAATTACAAAAGAAATGTTCATTAATTCCATCACATTAAGCAGCTTAAGCGTTTATTCAGAAGGTGATTTTGAAATATTCTTTTCGGATGGAGATATATTTTGGGGACATTCTATCATTGTAAGCGGAAATATTCATGAGGGGCTCTCTTCGGCTGAGATTGCAGGATAAAGTGAAACTTCCATCAGTGAGGATTTTTCTTCATCCTTACTGATGGATTATTTAAACCACTCAGGCACTTACTGCCCAAAAGTAGCGCGATAAATTGTTATAGTTTTTGATTATTAGGCGTTTTCTTCTCGTCTATCTCTTCTCTTATTAAGTGAGAACTCCAAACCTCTTTAATAATTAATGAAATTTAAGGTTTACATATACGATGGAACTTGCATAGATGTTTTAAATAATCCCTTAGTATCTGATATGGATACGTTATTTGATAGTTGGCTATCTACAATGAAATATTTAGAATCAGCACAAGCAATGGCTATACCAAGTTTTGAGGAGGATCGGAGAGGTGTATCCTTTTCTCCAAATGTTTCTGGGAAGGATTATCTAAAAAATTAAAAGAAACGAGGTCGTAATTAGACTGGAATTTACATAAAAGCTTAGATGATGCAATTAGTTATTTCGGATAAACATGATGTGATTTGTTAGGAGGTGAAGTTGAATGAGAAATGACTTAACATGGCCAGTACCGGATGAGCCAGTTTCAGCAGAATATATAGACAATGTGGGAAAAGGGATAGGGTATATATTTCCAAGTGACTATGTAGAATGTGCTACAAATAATAATGGTTCAGCTGTATTACCTTATAAATTTGAAATAGATACGATAACAAAGGCATTTGGAACTTTACTTTCTTATGATGTAGATAGTAGAGAATATATCGTTAAAGTATATAACCAGTATATTTCTACTCTACCAAATGAATTGGTGCCATTCGCATTTGACCCAGCAGGAAGTTTAATCTGCTTTGATTATAAAAATCATAAAGAAGATCCAATTGTCGTCTTTTGGGAACATGAGGGGGCATGGGAAAAGGAAACATTGATGGAAAGTGAAGGGATTACGGCTGAGGAAGCAGAGGAAAGAGCAAGAGAAAATGTATACCATATTGCTAATAATTTTACGGAGTTTTTAAATAAGTTACATGATTAATAATATTATTCATATGAAATGGTTCGTATAAATGTAAGCAGCAATAAAAGGAGAGAGAATGATGGACTTAGAGCATTTAAAAAAAGATATTTGGTATGGAAAAGTTTCTAATCATACAATTGAAACTCTTAAGTCTAACTTAAGGGATAGTGCAACAGAGACAGAATCCTTTATTTTAATTAACGAATTGTTAAAGTTAGGTGATTTCTCCGTAAAGGGGTTACTAATTGAACTTATGAATAGTACTCGAAATGAGCTTGTTTTGCATTTATGCACTAGACTATTTTGTTCAGTAGCTACTCATGATGATTTATTAGAAACGAATAATTTGAAATTCCTTTCAAGTGCTTCAGAGGATGGAGTTCATAATTTTGTAGTAAGTGCTAGTGAAACTCTTTCATATCATGTAGTACCATATCTTTTAGCATTACTAGAAGAGTGGGAAGATACCTTTGTTGAAAAAGCTATAAGAAATGAACTTTCATGGATGCTTGGAATTGAGGACGAGTATTATGAAGTATCGTTAGAAGAATTTAATGAAGCTTATTCTAAATTTATCGAAAATAACGATACGCAAGAATACTATTATCGTAATAGACTATCTTTTCCTGGAGATTTGGCAAAGGAGTTAGTTTCGGAAGTTATGAGTTCTTTAAGAGATAGAACTACTTATAATGTTGTTACTATACCTTCCGTTTTATCAATTTGGAGTGGAATCAAATGTCCTATTCAATACGATACGATAATAAAAAATGAAAAAAATAGAGAGTTGATGTCATATATCGATGTTTTAACAAAGAAAGAATGGAAGATGGGTAAAAAGTATTTTTATGGACATGTAGTCGTATAAGAAAACGATATATGTGATGAATATAAAACATTCTATGGCACTCTGTTAAGTGTTGATGGAAGTTAACAATAAGCAGGGACACCTTAGTAATAAGTGCGAGAGGAATGACAGATAAATGAGAGTGAACAATTCAGTTTTTGGAGAGATTGAATATAATTATGCTTGGGCTAAGTGTATGCCTATAACTTTTATAGGCAATGTAACTGAGATTGATTTAATGATAAATGGTGAAGAAGATGGAGTGTTTGATGAAGGGCAGTATGTAGCATATCAATCATTAATAAAAAATTGGGAAGAGGTACAAATAAGTTTACTACATTCTATATTAGACTATTATAAACAAAGGCGATGTGAATTAGGATATGATATTGGAGTGCGAGAAAGTTATCCATTAGTTGAAACAACTGATCAAATGCTAGAGATGGTCAGTTTAGATGGTATTGTTGTTCCGTATGCACATATTACGGAAGGACGAGAGATTGGAATTACATTTAATTGTACGTGGGATATAGAAAATGGTGTAGGAGTTCGTTTATTAAATGAAAAGGTAATGGAAGTAGGTTATCAGGATATTATTTTTTAATATAAGTTAAAAGTAAATGAGGGGATATATAACCTGAATGAAAAAGGTGTCAATCTTTATCAAATTGACACCCTAATACGAATCTTTTTTAACACCTTACATATTTACGCTTAAAACCAAGTCTTCCTCTATCAAGTTCTTTCTGAATACTTTCTGTAGCATGTAGCAAACTGCTTTTTTTATTATTACGTTTCACTTCAACTATACCAACTTCTTTTGCAGTTTCGACTGCTTTTTCATGTAGTGGTACATATGAAATTGCCACGGTGTTTAGGAAATTATTCATAGCGGATTTTGTTCGTTCTGGAGAATGATGAATTGTATCTTTCACCATTTCAAGCATATCGGAAATTTTACTTTCGGAAAATTCATTGTCTTTGCGATTTCCTAAAAGCCAACAGTAGCAACTCCACCCGGCAGACATTTTAAGCTCGTCCCCACTTGCAATCCATTTATCAGCAACGTCTTGTGCAATATTTGATTCTGATAAAGTGACTGCCACAACATAATCAGACAACATATAGAAATACGATCCGTCTATCCAGCGATCAAAATCAGACTCACTCATAGCTTTTGGATCGGCAATAATGCCTGCAAAGTACATAGCATCGTAGTTGCCTGTGGCATACAGTTCTTCAGCTAACTCTTGGTTTACTTTTATTTTTTTAGCGATTGGTTTCATAGCGCCTGTAGCTACGCCAAAAACTGGCTCGTGGGCGCCGTTAGATATGTATATTTTTTTCGTTCGTTCCTTACCTAGAGCCTCAAGTTCTTGCATAACTGTTTTAAAATCCAAAGTTGTGCACTTCCTTCCTTCATGTAAGAGCCTTTTTAAGTCTTTCATATTTCTTATTTTAATACTAATTGTATTTAAGAGGTATGTCTACTTTCTAAAGGCATCGAAACTTGGTTTGATTTTTAGATGAACTACATTACACTTTAGTGTAAATAAAGAGCTAATTAAAAGAATGGTATAATATAGAAAAAGTAAGTGATGAAAATTAAATAGGGGGAATTTAATTGGAAATAAAATTGAATCGATTATATAGAGAGATAGCGGAAACGGTTCATGCCATGATTCCAGAAGAATGGGAGAAATTTTATTTTTACGCTCAAATATCAGAAACTGGAGGGGGAACTTACTTTTACTATAATACACTTGAAGATAGAGAAGATTTTAATTATAGTGTGAAAATCCCGTTTTACTTTGCTGTTGATAAAATAGAATTTAGAAGGAATAAAAGAAAGTTATTTGAATTGAGTGATGAATTAAGAAATGTTTTCAAAGATAATCAGCAAGAGCTTTGGTACTCTTTTACAATGTCTCTGGAACATAGTGGGGAATTTAACATGCATTTCGATTATACAAATTGGTTCGATACAGAATATAGTTTTAGTGATCAGATGATTATTTGGAAACATAAATACTTAGGTGAAGTACCAATTGATGAAAATGATAAAGAGCTAATTCATAAGTATGAAAATGAATTTCCGAATAATCCTATTTGACTGAAAGGAAAGAAGAAATAGTTTTTATAAAAATCTCGACTTTTAAAGTAGTCAGTAAGTTATAAAATTGGTTCTGCAAGATAAAGAATAAAGGAGAACTACAATGGAAGTACACGGAATGGTTTCAATATGGTTCGGTAATATGCAAACGCAAGATCAGTTGGATACATATATATATGTTACGTATGATGAAGAAGGAGACGCTATACCAGCAAGATTTTTTGTTGATTTTAATATTGATATGATTGATGTAGATGAAGATTTTATTGAAAAGGAAGTGTTAGAAGAAGCGAGTGATGAAATTTCTATGTTATTAACGGGATGTTCATATGATGATAAAATACTTTCTTGAATTAAGGAAGTAGTTGAATTAAATAAATCCTATAATTCTATCGTTTTAATTTATAATTTTCAATATGACAATTCAGTAAGTAATTGTGAAGGTTTTAATTTTGTAACTGCTACAAGTTATCTATAGATACAAGAAAATTGCAGTAGAATAAAAAATACATTTGTATAGTTTTTTCAATGAATTTTTAGTATGCATGTTATTTTTTAATAAATTTACAAACGGAATTTAAAGGTAAGTATGAGGAGTTGTTTATAAATGATAAAGAAATTTACTAGAGTAGTACTAACTACGGCGATGCCAATTGGTCTTATCATGGGTTGTGGGAACGTTGAAAAAACTAAAGCAGAAGAACCGAAAACGGCGGAGAAAAAGGACTATACGGATTACTCATATGGAAGCAAAGGTATAGTAGTAAGCGGCAAAGCGAAAGAACGTCAACAATACGAGGTTGGATATATGGATGATAACAAGTTAATTGGGATTGACGAAAATATTGAGGACTGTATAGTGTTAGATAATAAAGATGAAGCAGGTCTTGTTTGGAAGCAAATAGAGCGTGGATCGATTATTGAAGTGCAATATGGTAAGGACCGCAATGATATTGTAGGCGTACAATTAGTAGGAGATCGTGAGCCATACGTAATTAGTGATAAGTTTGATCGAAATACGATAAACGAGATTGTTGGAAACGTTAAAGGGAATTTGTAATAGAAGCTAAAATAAAAAATATTTTACTATTAAGAAAGTCGATTCCTTATTAAAATAAGAAATCGACTTTTTATAATTATTTATTTTGTAAGTTGTCTTTCCAAAAATTATAGCTATTATCAATAACTTCTTTTAATTTGAAATAGTTTTCCCAAGTATCTTTCACGTGGTAGAGAGTTTCTTCGTCTATAAAAACGTCTGAGTAATCACTTATATACTTCCATTCCTCATCATTATTAAAGTAATACATCGCGAATTGGTTACCTTCGTCATTTAACATGTCATCTGCCAAAACGCCATCCCAGTTCATATAAATTTCTGTGCCGGTCATTTGTCTAAGTTTAAACTGTTTAATTTCGTTTGGAGACTCTTCTTCAAATTCTTCACTATATAAATTATGTTCAATTATCCATCCTAAAAACATACCAGTATGTACAAAAGCTTGATCAATTGATAAGTCCGCAGGAAAATCACCTTGATAATGGTACTTCGCTTTATCGTAAACAATCGTATGTAACAATTCGTTCATCCCCTTTAAATAACGTATTCTCTAATAAATTTGTACTGTTTGTTTTAATAGTTCAACTATGTTTTCAAGCCATTCTAGCGGTGTTATTTCTAGTCCTTCAAAATATATACCATCTGCTGAATATCATGTGTACCCTCGTTTTTCTTCATCATTTTTTGGTCTTCTTCATTTCAGGTATCAATATGAGAAATCTTTTCCAAATAAAACTCATTTCAATGTAAAAGGTTACATCTATATTTTCGCAAGAATGTAAAAATGTTAATATTTTCAAAGAGAAAAGTACAAGGAAACAGCATTTATTTAATAGAGACTTGATAGTTATGAAAAATTATAAACATCCTTCTTGTTGAAGCAAAACAGTAAAAGGTATCCTAATCTATTTTTTGAGAAGTAGTAGTGTGCAAAAGGGGACAAGTTCTTTTGACGGCAATAGCAATTGGTTATAAAATAATGTCTGTTAAGGGATTTTCTAGAAAATATAATTCGCCTTCTGGGGATAAAATGAAAAGGTGGAATAAACATATTTTCATACATAGTAGATTCATAGTCTTTCACGAATGAGAAAATAAAGGGAGGTTGAGATATTTACACGGATAGTGTAGGTATCGATTACAGCAATGAATATGAGAAAACGAGTAATCGCACTATCAACAAGTCTAGTAATTTTAGGGAGTGCACCTTTATCAATATCAGCAGAAGAGATAAATAAATCTCATACTGACCAGCTTAGTATTGCACAAGGGGAGCGTAGAACGAACGTATTACGTTATTCTAATTTCAATCTAGAAACTCCAGATCACATGCAAATTAATGAAGCAGAAGTATCAGAGAATGAGGAAATTCTTCTAGAAGAATATAAACATAAACATGATGAAACAGAAGAGTTACATAAAATGAAAGAAGCGAAAAAAGGTCAAGTAGCAGAAGATGAAGCTATTTCAAACATTGAAAAGGCATTTGAACATGTAGACGGACGAAATGATGGTTCTACTCGCGAAATGAAGCCGGTTGAAAAACGGAGAGCTATTCAGTATAGCGCATCGATGACTACGAAGAAATATGGAACGCTTGCAGGTACTCCATTTGTAGAGTGGATTGTTCCAGCAGGAAACCCTGATATTCGCCCCGCTAATCCGATGAAAGCACGTTATATTACAATTCACGAAACTGCAAACACTGCCCGCGGTGCAAATGCTGAAAACCATGCGAAGTATTTATATAAACAAGCAACGGAAGGTACGTTCCGAACAGCTTCATGGCATTTTACTGTAGACGATAAACAAATTTATCAGCACTTACCAACAAATGAAAACGGTTGGCATGCAGGAGATGGCGATGGTTCCGGAAATAGAGAATCAATCGGTATCGAGATTGCGGTTAACCAAGATGGAGATTACAATAAAGCGCTAGAGAATGCAAAGAGACTTGCAGGTTATTTAATGAACAAAGAAGGTATTAGTGCGGACCACATTTATAGGCATCAACAATGGAGCGGGAAAAACTGTCCTGATATTTTAATTTCTCGTGGGAATTGGACTGGCTTCGTACAAGGTATTCAATGGTATGCAAATGTTAACGCACAAATTGATTCGCCTTTACAAGAAAGAAATGAGCTATTTGATTCCAATGAATATAATCCAGCTGAACCTAATATGGAGCTTGTAGTGAATGGTGATGGTATAAACGTACGTAGTGGTTCGGGACTTGAACATCATATCGTTCGTAAAGCTTCAAACGGAGATCGTTACAAAGTGTTAGCAGTTAAAAATGGTTGGTATAAAGTAGGTAACGATGAGTGGATTTTCTATAACCCAAGTTGGATTAAGATAAACTATAATGTGCCACATAAAGAAGTACAAAAACCAAAAGATGATATTACAGGTGGATGGTTTGAAGGGAACATTCGTAAGCTGAACAGCCTAGGAATTATGAACGGTGAAGGAAATGGTGTATTTGCGCCTTATCGTAATGTTACGAGAGCTGAGTTTGCAACATTAATCTCAAATGCTCTCAAGCTACCGGAAGGAAATAAGTCATTTGTAGATATTAACAAAGCGCATCCATCACTTCATAGCGGTATTAAACGTAGTGCAAGTGCGGGAATTATTAACGGTCGTGGCGGCGGGATTTTTGATCCTAATGCATCTATTACACGTGAAGAAGCATCGATCATGATTGACAACGCATTACAGTATAACGGTGTTACAGGTGAATTAGTTGCATTACCATTTACAGATCAACATCTAATCACATACAAACAACATGTTCAACGATTATACAGTTTAAAGGTAGTTACTGGTGTTGGAAATAATGAGTTTAATCCTAAAGGGACAGCAACTCGTGGTGAAGCAGCTGCCTTTTTAGTGAAGATGTTAGATGCAAGTCAAAAATAGAAAGAATGATAAAGGAGCTATCCAAAATGAGAATTTGGAACAGCTCCTTTTTATATAAGCCCTTATTAAGCCCCTTGCAAGCCCCTTATAAGCACCTACCAAGTAATAAATCACTAAGAAAAAACAAAACAAAAACAACTACAAAAACAAAAAAGCGCGAAAAAATAAAACCGTCGTTGTAGTAGTTAAAAAAGTTTGGAATTCAACTGCAAAAACCAATCCCTCACTCCTATATGTATATTGAAGGATTGAAATCTGCCTTTTTATAAGTGCGAGGGGGAGGTAAACATATGGCGGTGTACCGTAATGTGCAAGTGAACTTTTGGCAAGATGAATTCATATTAGATTTAACGCCAGAGGAGCGTTATTTTTACATATATTTGTTAACTGGTACGAAAACGAAGCAATGTGGAATTTACGTATTACCGAAACGTTTAGCAGAACTGGAAACAGGCTACAGTATGGAGACTGTTGAGAAGCTGTTAAATAGGTTTGTTGCATATGGGAAAATTTTATACGATGCGGAAACGAAAGAGTTATACATACTAAATTGGTTACACTATAACCCTATTTTAAATACGAATGTAGAAAAATGTGTGTTACGTGAGTTAAAGACTGTAAAAAATAAAGAATTCATACATATGTTTTTACGTAAATGTCTGGAAGAAGAATGGAAGATTCCATTGTTGTTGCAACATTTTAGTATGCCAGAGGAAGAGGATACTAGTAGTTTACAAGAAGTTGTTGAAAAAATAGAAGATATGGAAGTGGAAGAGGATACTCAACATAGTGAAGTGTACAAATTTTACGAACAAAATATAAGTAGTCTATCTCCATATATTGTGAAGGAATTGAAGGGGTGGATACGAAAAGTTTCAGGAAATACCGTACTAGAGGCACTTAAAATTGCGTTTGAACAGAATAAGCGAACGTTTGCTTATGTGAAGGGGATTTTGAGGAATTGGTGTAAGAAAGGACAGGGGAATTTAATTGAAGGAAAGGAAGGAGAAGTTTGTTTACATGATCCATAACATGGGAAAAGAAGGATTTTTCCTTTTCAAAAAGGTTCTTTCAAAATAGAAGCGAATAGTTTGAGAAAGGAGGGGTTATATGGAAGTTGTTATAAAGAAGAAACGAACTAGGGGTAAGAAAATTTTCATTTGGTCTAGTAGTACCGTTCTTTTATTAGTTATTTGTACAGCGATTTTTTTAAACATATATACGCTGAAATCTGTGCCAAAGATAGATGGAACGATAAAACTAGAGGATTTACAACGTGCTGTTACGGTAAAGCGAGATAGTAAAGGAGTACCACATATTAAAGCGGAAAATGCACATGATTTATATTTTTCGCAAGGGTATGTACAAGCGCAAGATCGATTATTTCAAATGGATTTAAGTAGAAGGCAGGCTTCTGGGATGTTAAGTGAAGTTGTGGGGGAAGCAGCTGTTGATCGAGATAAGTTGTTTCGAACGCTCGGTTTACGGCGAGCAGCCGAAGCGTCTGTTAGTCAATATGATGGGGAGGCGAAAGATGCTCTGCAGTCATTTGCTGATGGGGTGAACGCTTTTATACGCGAGGCAAAAGAGGAAAAGAAATTGCCGGTCGAGTTTACTATATTAGGCTATGAACCTGCTGAATGGTCTATTGTTGATACGTTAACAATTGGAAAGTATATGGCGTTTGATTTAGGTGGACATTGGCATGGACAGGCATTTCGATATTGGGCGCTGAAAAATTTGCCGAAAGAGCAAGCAAATCAGTTATTTCCTACATATCCGAAAGATGCGCCTAGATTGCTAGCTGAACTCGAGAATACAAATGTGAATGTTGCACAAAGTTTTGCAAAAGCAATCATTCCACCAGAGTTTAATGGTAGTAATAACTGGGTTATAAGCGGTGAGAAGAGTGCGTCTGGTAAGCCAATTTTAGCGGATGATCCTCAGTTATCACTTGCGACACCTTCTATTTGGTATCAATCGAAACTTGAGATGAAAGATTTACATGTGAGTGGCGTTATTTTCGCTGGCGTACCCGGGGTTATATTAGGACACAATGACAAAATAGCATGGGGCGTTACGAATACAGGTCCTGATGTGCAAGATTTATATATTGAGAAGAGAAATCCTAATAATGAAAATGAATTTCTGTATAACGATAAGTGGGAAAAAGCTACCGTTGTGGATGAATCTATTAAAGTAAAAGGCGGAAAGACAATACCGTATAACGTTACCGTTACGAGGCATGGTCCAGTCATTTCAGAGTTTGCGGATAAGGGGAAGAAGAAAACGAAAACCGTATTCGCTTTGAAATGGACTGCTTTGGAGCCTTCCGCTGAATTAAAGGCTGTATTAAATATGAATAAGGCGAAAGACTGGAATGAGTTTGAAACGGCTCTTCAAGATTTCCATACCCCAACTCAAAACTTTGTATTTGCATCAAACGACGGCACAATTGCTTATAAAGCAAATGGAAATATACCAGTGCGTAAAAAAGGTGATGGTAGTTTACCTGTTCCAGGATGGACAGATGAATATGAATGGGAAGGGTATATTCCGTATGACCAGCTTCCAAAAGTAATCAATCCAAAACAAGGGTTTATTTCAACTGCGAATAATAAAATTGTAGATGATAATTATCCGTATCATATTAGTAATACGTGGGCGCAGCCATATAGGCAAATGCGTATTCAAGAGTTTTTACAAGAGAAGGAAAAATATACAGCGAAAGATTTAGAAGAGTTACAGATGGATCAAAAAAATTTATACGGGAAAGAGTTTGCTCCTATATTTTTAAAAGAGTTAAATAAAGCATCTTTAAATGAAGTAGAGAAAGAGGGCGTAAAACAATTAACGAAGTGGAATTTTTACGATAGTAAAGATGAATCGGCACCGTTAATATTCCATCTATTAATGAAAGAGATTTCAAATACGTTATTTTCAAAAGAAATTCCGAAAGATGTGATGGAGTTATTTGAAGGGAAGTCACAAGTTGTGGATGAATTGATTCGAAAAGAAGTAGCAGGAGAAAATAGCGCTTGGTTTAAGAAATACGGGGGCTTCACAAAAGTTGTGCATACATCGTACGAGAATGTAATGAAGAAATTACAGAAGGAATATGGACCCGATGTTACAGAGTGGAAGTGGGGCGATTACCATCAACTTGCTTTTACACATCCAATTTCAAAATCATCTAGTATGTTAGCGTTACTAGCATTTAATCGTGAGAAACCAGTTCCAATTGGCGGAAGTCAAGTTACCGTTCAAGCGGCGAGTTACGGAGATAACGGTATTGTCAATCACGGAGCTTCTTGGCGATTCGTTATTGATACGAAAGATATGTCAAACGGTTATCATATTGTAGGACCAGGACAATCAGGACATTTTAGAAGTGATTGGTATCATGATCAAATAGATGATTGGGTAAATGGCACGTATCATACGACCACATTGAATACGGAGGGGATAGAAGGGAAGGTGTTAAATTTGGAGCCGAAGTGATAGAGTGTTTTTGTTTGTGGAGAGGACTAGTAATAATCTTTTTGATAATGAAATCTTATCATTTAGAACATAACCCAGTTCTTAAATCATTTTAACAGCCAGCCTACTATCATTTAATTGGATAGTAGGCTGTTTCCATCTTCGAAATACGCTGTAGCAACCTCTTCAGGATTACGATTATTTCTACATGCTGCAAGTACTGTAACTAATAAAGCCATTACAACTATTAACATGATCATTCCAGTTTTAAGGGGAATTAGTTAACAAAGACCAGATATTATTTGCAACAGAACTGTTCCTCTGTACCCCTTGTTTCATCATTTTTCTAGGCCATCCAACTTGACAAATGTTTTTTTATCAAACTACAATGAAAATCATTATCAATAATATAGGGAGGATATTTTTGTCAATAAATGAAAAACAATATATTTATAGGTTAATAACTAGATGTTGTTAAGTCGTATGTACTATTTTTAGTTTAGCGTTGCCCAGAATGTACACCAATTAATCTCACGAATTACAAGAAAACTATAATTGAAATGAGGCTTGCATTGTGAAGTTGGACGTGAATGAGTTAGCAGAGTATCTTGCCAATACTCCTTTCCGAGTAGAAGGAGTATATCGTTATGCTAAAAATCCAGGTGTGCCTTGTGCTGAGTCTACAGATTCTTTCCCAGGATTTGTATTTCCACTTACAGGGAAGACGCAATTTCAATTTAATGGTACGCCGTATATCCTTTCCCCAGGAAAAGTTATACATGGGGGTGCAAAAATGACATTAGCCCATAAAATGCTTGGTGAAATAAACTGGGAATATATTCTTGTTTTATATCGGATAAGCAATTCAGAACGAGAAGACTCTGGCTTTACTCATCAGCATTTTGAATTGTTAACAGGACAATCTCCTCGTCTTGTCGAATTACTTATGCGTCTTTGGGATGTGTATAATCAGCGAGGAGGCATTTCGATGTTTCAGACTGAAATGCTGTTTCGCGAAGCGTTGAATGAAGCTTTATTAAGTGTTGTCAATAGAGAAAACAACTATGAATCGCATACTTTATTCGAACGAATATCTAGTTACGTTCGTAAATACTATTATAAAGATATTACAATAAATACGCTTACAGAACAAAATAATGTTAATCGAAATCGTCTTTCTTACGTGTTTAGAAAGCATGCAGGTATGGGGCCAGCAGAATATTTATTGAACTATCGTATAAAGATGGCTCAAAAAATGTTATGTACAAGTGGTGTGCCTGTACAACAAATTGCGCAGGCTGTTGGAATCGCAGACCCTTTTTATTTTAGTAGAGTTTTCAAGAAGCGAGTTGGCATTTCGCCTACTAAATATCGCGAGAAGTTCATCAATAATCCATACTAATGTCAACAGAGGTCCATTCTTATTTGAAAATCATTGTTCTATACTTATGGAGAGTTAAAGGAAACATTAGATTGAAAGTACTTTCATTGAAATCACTCCTTTGTACTATCTGAATGAAAAGTTCTGGCCTGAGCATTTTCTTTTTAAGCGTAATAACGACTTTTTTACTTAGATTACTGTAATATAGTGGAAGTTGAAAATGAGGAGGGATCATTATCCATTACCAACCTATTAAACTAAATGACGAGTTATCTAAAATTAACGATTATTGGTATCCACAAGTGATTAGTGAAATGAATGACGATCAAATTCAGCTTTTTAAAGCTAATGGAGATTTTATATGGCATGAGCATCCTAATACAGATAAGCTATTTATTGTGCTTGAAGGGGAGATGTTCATCGATTTTCGTGATGGACAGGTGAAAATTTCTAAAGGAGAGATGTTTATTGTCCCGAGGGGCGTTGAGCATAAACCGTTCACTGAAAAGGAATCCCACATTATGTTGGTAGAGCCTAAAAGGGAAATGGATTGATAATCGTAAAAAGATAAAAAAGGAGCGGAAATCCGTTCCTTTTTTATTTATCTTACTATTTTTGGAAACTCAGTGTGAATAAAATGTGAATAAGGGATGAATAGCATTTTTATCAATAAAAATTTATTGGTTTTTTTGTGGAATATATATGAAACGTTGTATAAAATAATCAAGAAAGCCAAAAATTACAGGGGGAAAGTTGTGAAGAAAAATAAGAGTTTAATAAGTTTTTTAGGAGTGTTTATTATGCTGTTTTCTTTTTGTTTTCAAGGAAATGTACAGGCAGATGTAAATACTGTTCAATCTGGAAAAATTAAATCAGGAAATGTAACGGTATGGGAAGTTGGAAATGTAGCGAAAGTGTTAGCTGATGTAGAGCGCTTAAATTTAAATACAGTAAATGTACCAATTCAGGTAGATATTCCGAATGTGACTTCTACGAACATGGTAATTAATCAAGCGCAAAAGCAACAGGCTATTATTTTAATTCAAGAATTATTAAAGCGTAATATTCAAGTTATAGTAGAACCGTTCCCATATATTCAGCAAGGAAATGTTGGAGAAACGGAATGGAATCCAAGTAATATTAATGATTTCTTCTGGAATTGGAAAACGGTTATTTTGCAAGACATCTTTAACTCGATTACAAGTAAATACAATGTGTACGGGCTCAAGATTGCTTCTAATTTCGTGAATATGGAATATGCAGAAGGATATTGGAGCGATACGATTGATTTTGTTCGCCAGCAGTATAAAGGAAATGTTTTGTATCAAATGAATTGGTGGTTAACAGCAAGCTGGGATCCTTCATATGAAGCGAAGTTTGTTGAGAAAATAAATCGTCCGTATTTAAAGAAGGTAGACATTGTTAGTATCGATAGTTGGTTTGAAGTTTCGGAAAAAAGAAATCCATCATACGAAGAAGTGAAGCAAAGTTTATTTGCGACGACAGTGTATAACCGTGGACAAAATGTTGTTCAACAACTAGAACAATTACATAAAGCAACAGGAAAACCGGTTTATTTTGGCGGATTTAACGTTCCAGCGCGTGAACTAGGCTTGCAAAATCCGTGGAATCCAGATGTTTCTAATGTGTTTTCAAAAAACGTACAATTAAACGGATGGCGCGCTTACCGTGACGTATTAGAACCAAAGCCATATTTTAAAGGTTTTTCAATTTGGTTTATTGGTTCTAATGATAGTACGCATGCGTATCAAATACATAGTCAAGAAACGGCGGCAGTTATTAACGGCTGGTACCGAAAATAATTTTTATAAAATAGGTAAGTTTTAAAGTTTGGCACATATATTTCTAGTGAAAGGCCTTTCACCATCTTATCACCTAGGGGGCAATCATAATGAAATTTTTGTCTTACCTTACAGTAATTTTGGTGATTCTTGGCGGTTTGAATTGGTTATTTGTAGCGTTAGATTACAATGTAGTTGAGAAATGGTTTGGTTCTATGCCGGCGCTTGTGGACACTATTTATTGGCTCATTGGTCTTTCTGCAATTTATCAAATTTTTGATCGGTTCTTTACGGACAATTAGCAATTATACTTTATTACTAGAGTGTTAAGTACGATTATGTACTTAACACTTTTTTATGTGTTTATAAAAACATTGGCACTTGCAAGCGATTCCATTGCGTCTTACGCCGTAATAATAGAAAACAAATTGACCGTGTCTTGTATTGTGGGTTATAATTCAGAAAGTTTAAAAAATACCAAAATGAGAAATAGGGAGGTCATCCGGGTGATGGAAAGAGTGTATAATTTTTCAGCAGGACCATCAATACTCCCTTTGCCAGTTTTAGAGAAAGTGCAAAAGGAGCTAGTAAATTATAACGGGACAGGCATGTCTATTATGGAAATGAGTCATCGATCTTCTTATTTTCAAAGTATTATAGAGGAAGCGAGTAGCTTACTTCGTGAATTAATGAACATTCCTGATGAGTATGAAGTATTGTTTTTACAAGGCGGTGCGTCATTACAATTTTCTATGATACCGCTGAATGTAATGAATACGTATAAAAAAGCAGGATATATATTGACTGGCTCATGGTCTAAAAAGGCGATGCAAGAAGCTGAAAAAGTAGGAGAAGTGCAAGTGATTGCTTCTTCTGAAAATGAGAAGTTTACTACAATTCCTAAACTGGATGGTTTACTAGGCGATGAAAAACTAGATTATGTACATATTACAACGAACAATACAATTGAGGGAACGAAGTATGTGGACATTCCACATGTAGATAAAGTACCGCTCGTTGCGGATATGTCCTCAAATATTTTATCAGAACGATATGATGTTTCGAAGTTTGGTCTTATATATGCGGGAGCGCAAAAGAATTTAGGGCCAGCAGGCTTAACGATTGCAATTATAAAAAGAGATTTAATTGGGGGAGCAGATCGCTCTTGTCCTACGATGTTAAACTATGAAACTTACAGTAAAAATAACTCCTTATATAATACACCGCCGTCCTTTAGTATTTACGTAACGAAACTTGTACTAGAGTGGTTGAAAGAGCAAGGTGGAGTATCTGCGATTGAAGAACAAAATAAAATAAAATCTTCACTTCTTTACAATTTCTTAGATGAATCAAAATTGTTTACTTCACCAGTTGATCCTACGTATCGATCACTTATGAACATTCCGTTTACAACACCGTCAGAAGAGCTGAACAGTGAGTTTTTACAAAAAGCGAAAGAACGAGGACTTGTTACACTAAAAGGACATCGTTCAGTCGGTGGTATGCGCGCAAGTATTTACAATGCGATGCCAGCACACGGCGTACAGCAATTAGTAAATTATATGAAGGAATTTGAGCTTGAGAATAGATAGGGAGATGGGGATATGTTTCGTGTTCAAACGTTAAATCAAATTGCAGAAAAAGGTTTGCAAGTGCTTAGCGGAGAGCGCTATGAAGTAGGGGAGAGAATGGACCACCCAGACGGTATTTTACTTCGCAGCTATTCTTTACATCAAGAAGAGTTTTCAAAAGATTTAAAGGCGATTGCCAGAGCTGGTGCTGGTGTAAATAATATTCCTGTCGAGCGATGTACAGAAAAAGGGATTGTAGTCTTTAATACGCCAGGGGCAAATGCTAATGCAGTAAAGGAACTCATTATCGCCAGTCTTATTATGTCTTCACGCAACATTATTAACGGAGTAAGCTGGACGAAAAATTTAGAAGGTGAAGAAGTACCGCAGCTTGTTGAATCAGGAAAAAAACAATTTGTTGGATCTGAAATTGCGGGAAAACGTCTAGGAGTTATCGGGCTTGGTGCAATAGGTGCTATAGTTGCGAACGATGCGTTAGCTTTAGGGATGGACGTTGTCGGATATGACCCTTACATTTCAGTTGAAACAGCTTGGCGCCTTTCTACACATGTGCAAAGAGCATTTAGTTTAGATGAAATTTTTGCAACGTGTGATTATATTACACTGCATATTCCTCTTACGAATCAAACGAAGGGGATTATTGGTGAACACGCTGTAGAGAAGATGAAAAAAGGGATGCGTCTATTCAATTTTTCTAGAGGTGAACTTGTAGATGAAAAGGTTCTTCAAAAAGCGTTAGAAGAAGATGTTATTGCACATTACGTAACGGACTTCCCAAATGAAAATGTGATAAAGATGAAAAATGTAACTGCGACGCCTCACCTTGGTGCATCTACGTCTGAATCAGAAGAAAATTGTGCAGTCATGGCAGCGCGTCAATTACGTGAATATTTAGAGACAGGAAATATTCGTAACTCAGTCAACTATCCAAACGTAGAATTGCCGTATATCGGAAAGAAACGTATTACAATCATGCATCAAAACGTTCCGAACATGGTAGGACAAATTACAGGATGTTTAGCAGAACATCATATAAATATTGCGGATATGATTAATCGTAGTAAACATTCTTGGGCGTACACGATGATTGATATTGATAACGGAATTGATGATATAATAAAAGAGAACATTGTGGAAAATATAAGCAAAATGACAGGTGTTGTAGCCGTTCGAATGATTGTGTAAAGGAGAGAGGAACTTGGCAAAAATCCGACCGTTTCGGGCCATTCGTCCAGTAGAAGAAAAAGCAGCGGAAGTGGCAGCTTTACCGTATGACGTTTTAAATAGTGAAGAGGCAAGAGAGGTTGTAAAAGGGAATCCGTATTCTTTCTTACACGTTGATAAAGCAGAAATTGATTTAGACCCAGCGCTTTCACCGTACGATGATCGCGTATATGAAAAAGCGGGTGAAAATTTAAATCGATTGATACGAGAAGAAGTGTTCATTCAAGACGAAGAGCCAGCACTATATATTTATGAACTGACGATGCAAGGTAGAAAGCAGTCCGGTCTTGTCGTTTGTACGTCTATTGATGAGTATGAAGACGATACAATTAAAAAACATGAAAGAACGCGTCATGAAAAAGAACTAGATCGTATTCGTCACGTAGATGTATGTGACGCAAATACAGGTCCTATCTTTTTAACGTATCGTACAAAAGAAGAAGTGAAACGTTTCATCGCAAGCTGGAAAGAAGAACATGCGCCAATCTATACATTTACAGCAGAAGACGGCGTTAGGCATGTTGCTTGGAAAATAACAGATGAAGAAGTAATTGCAGGCCTAGTGAACGTATTTGAAGACATTCCTAATCTTTACATTGCAGATGGACATCACCGCTCCGCATCAGCTGCAAAAGTAGGGCTTATGCGAAGAGAACAATATCCGAATTACACAGGAGAAGAAGAGTTTAATTTCTTCCTATCAGTTTTATTCCCTCATGATGAATTATCAATTTGGGACTATAACCGAGTTGTGAAAGATTTAAATGGCTTGTCAGAGGAGCAGTTTTTAAATCAAATTACGCAGTACTTTTATGTAGAAGAAGCATCTGTTTCTCCGTATAAACCAAATGAGCCAAAAACATTTGGTATGTATGTAAATGAGAAGTGGTATAAGCTCACAGTGAAAGAGGAAACGTTTGATGCGAATGATCTTGTGAAAGGTTTAGATGTATCTATTTTGCAAGATCACTTATTAAGCCAAGTACTTGAAATACATGATCCGCGATCTGATTCACGTATCGACTTTGTCGGAGGAATCCGCGGATTAGAAGAACTAGAACGCCTTGTAAATAGCGGCGAGTATAAAGCGGCGTTCTCACTATATCCGACATCAATGGAATCTTTATTAGCAATCGCAGACGCTGGAGAAGTTATGCCGCCAAAATCAACGTGGTTTGAACCGAAACTGCGTAGTGGGTTATTTGTACATTCTTTAAAATAATGATAGACTTCATTAGTTTGAAAAACCGAAATGATTTTAGTTTCGGTTTTTCTTATTTTAAAAGAGTTAAGGACATTCCTAGTATTACAAGAAATGTCCTTTCCACTAATTTATAGGATGTTTTGCTAAAATTTAAACTCTAAAATTAGTTTACTAGTTTGACCTGTAAACTGATAATTATAGAATCCTCGTAGGTTTTCTAAGTTACCGGTAGCTTTAATAATTGTTCCTGGGGAATCTAAATTTCCTTTATCAAATATACCTTGCTCTATAGCTGTAAATGTTCCTTGTTGCCCTTTATAAATTCCTTCAAAGTGTAAAAAACCAGAAATTTTAGCAGTAGCCAAGTGACCATCATTTATATTTGAGTCTAAATAATATAATAAGTATTCAACAAAAGCTTTTCCTTTTAATTCCCCATCAATATCATATTCAACATGGGCAATATTAATAGGGAAATCTTTTTTTGTATCATCAATTGGTTTTTCATCCCATATACTTACTGTAAATGTTACTTCCATACACGTAATCTCCCTCCAATTATATACTTTTAAAAAGTATCCGTTCACATTCATATCTCATAGGAGTGATTTTATTCATTCCACGCCACTTTCTAAAATAGAGAACGATCCATTTCCACAATCAATTTCTGCCATTGCGCCGTAAGGTAAAATAAACTTCGGTTCAGTATGGCCAAAATTTAAATTATAAAGAATCGGCAAATCTTCTAAGTTATATTCTCTCATAACTTTCAGTATTTCATCTTTATATTCTTCATAGTATTGTTCATCTTTCGGTTTACCGAAAATGATACCTTTTGCTTTTTGCAGAATGCCTTGCGCTGCATAATTTCGTAACCAATACTTTATATAACTTGGTTCTGGATGATCTTCAGAAGTTTCAAAGAAGAGAATGCTATCCTCCCAATGTTTTTTCTCAGGCCAAAGTTCCGTTCCTTTTGCAAATTCTAGTACTTCAATGCAACCACCAATTAAACGCCCTTGTACAGTAGTAGAGCCTTGAAGTACCTCATATCCGTTGTTTTGCTGCATCGTCCGTCTTGTATCCTTATTTATTTCGATCCATTCTAAACGCTCACTCGTCCATTCAGGAGCTGGTTGAATTTCGCCAATCACTTCATTGGAAAAGAGAGTTCGATTTACCATTTCAACCGTATATGGATCCATCTCTACATTTTCAGCAAAGTCGGTCAAAATTGCCGGACCGTATAAAGAGGAAAGACCTGCTTTATGACAAAATAAATGTGAAATAGTAACGTCAGAGTATCCCATAAAAATTTTCGGATTTTCACGTATTACATTAAAATCTATATGAGGAAGTAAGCGAATGCTATCTTGACCGCCAATATTCGCAATAATTGCTTTCACGCGCGTATCTTTAAATGCTGTCATTAAATCTTCCGCACGAGCTTGTGGGTTGTTATAAATGAATTCGCTACCTTTTAAACTATTTGGCATGGGAACAACCGTAAGACCGAAAACTTCTTCTAACCTCTTTACCCCTTGCTCATATCGCCATCTTATTTCAGGATCACCTGCTCCTCCCCATGAAGGACTTACTGTTGCCACAACATCTCCTGCCTGTAATCTCTTTGGTTTTATTAACATGTTAACTCCGCTCCTACATAATGTAATGGACTACGATTATCAAACTGTAGTATTGAAAAATATGATGCATGACATTAGTTTCTTCATCATCAATTCGTTTACCTGCTGGTGTACAAGAATTTAGCAGTAGTATTGAATATAGGGAAAAACGCTTTATATTTAAAAAGTACAGTATGCATCATTGCATGAGAAAGAGGGTTGCTATTTTCTGCAATCTGTAACTGTAATGATTATAAGTTGATCGTATTCAATCCGAAAAATAAAATCATCATGAATGGAGAGGTTACAGCTTTTCCTGAACAAGAAAGCTAGCACCTTTAGGCATGGGAGAGGTAAGGGAAGTTGGATACGGAGTGTCACTAAAAATCGCAACGTTCGTGG
Organism: Bacillus cereus group sp. Bc031; assembly: GCF_027716265.1. Taxonomy (NCBI): domain Bacteria; kingdom Bacillati; phylum Bacillota; class Bacilli; order Caryophanales; family Bacillaceae; genus Bacillus; species Bacillus cereus group sp. Bc031. Next base: position 58,071 of record NZ_JAQFUL010000014.1, on the reverse strand, counting down.
TACTTTAAGTGTCTGAAGTATAGGGAGTTTCTTCGTTTTTTTTGTTGGGGTTTTTAGGGGAGTATTCTTTAATTATTAGATAGAGAGATAAAATAAAATAAAATACACCTAGTTAATAGGTGTATTTTTTAGAATTGAAAACCACATAACATCGAATGGTTTTCTTGTAAACATATAGGAACAGTAGTATAGATTGTTTTTAATTTTGTTAACTTACCAACCTGTACCATGTTCAGAATTAGCAGGAGCACCGCCAGTATTGCCATGAGCTTCAAATTTTGGAGCAGGGAAATGTGTATGTCCTTCTTGTTTAGGAGCCCCACCAGTGTCACCAATGTTTAATGCAGGAGCCCAAGTATCCGCATGTGTCTCTTGTTTAGGAGCAGGGAAATGTTCGTGCCCCTCAAGCTTCGGAGTCGGCGTATCACCAACATTTAAAGCAGGAGCGCCAGTATTACCATGCGCTTCTAACGTAGGAGCAAAGAAGTCAGCGTGACTCTCTTGTTTAGGAGCCATTCCTTCTCCATGAGTATTTGTATAAGAAGGAGCCCAAGTATCCCCTATATTGTATGATGAAATAGGAGGTCTGCCATGATCATAAGCAGGAGCGCCACAGCCATCTCCAATGCTTACTGATTTCGGAGCAGGAGTATCCCCAACATTGAAAGCAGGAGCGCCACCGTAGTCACCATGATTTTCTAATTTCGGAGCAAAAGTTTCACCGTGCTCAGCTTTTACAACGCCGCCATCCCCAATATTTACACCAAAAAGACCAAGGCTAAACACTGATAACCCTACAACAGCTGTACTAATTTTTCTTTTCAATCTCTCTCTCTCCTTTTTATTGTTTTATTTCATTTTGTCTAAACGTGGTAGATAAAATGAAACGAATCGTAAAAAATTCCAAATATATTACGATATACGAATAATTCTGTGTAATATTTTGTAAAACCTCCTTGGAATTTGAATTTTGTGAAAATAAAATTCGACATGGTTCATTATTCAACTAGTTGAATAAATTTTGATTGAGTTTTTATAAAGGTATTCGCTAACCTTAGGACTGAAAGTAGTTCTTAATTTCTTTATACCGTGGTCATAAGATTATTTTAGCTTTGAATTAAATTAAAGCCCTCTTACTGTATATTTAAAAATCACAGTATGCAACATTGCATAAGAAAGAGGGTTGCTATTTTCTATAACCTGTAACTATAATAGTTACAGGTTGGTCGTATCCAATCAAATATAAAATCATCATGAATGGAGATGTTTCATAATGGGTATGAAAAAATTAATTTTAGCAGGTGCTTTAGGAATCGCAGCATTATCAGGAACAAATTTACCAGGACTAGAAGTAACAACAGCGAGTGCAGCTTCTATTGAATCGAATTTCTCGACGTTAGAAGGACGAGTAGTAGAAGTAGATAACGGTGTAATTGTCGTAAAATCTAAGCAATACGAAGAACCTGTTAGTGTATACATGGATACTTTCTCAAATGTGAAAGTAGGAGATGAGGTTAAAGCTACTGGATCTATGATGCGTAATTTTACAGAATATATGGTTGCAACTGCAATTGAAAATACAACAAACAAGTTAGGCATGCACATGAAAGAAGATGGCTCACCTGATTATGTAATTGGTGAAGTATCAAAAGTAGGAACAGACGGTGCTACTAAATATGTCGTAGTGGGGTATCCATCGTTAAACGGGAAGAAAGATATTATTGATGTTTTCTTAACAAAGGGACAAGTATTTCATGTGGGTGAGAAAGTGAAAATTGATATGAATTATGTGGGCTGGGGTGGAAGTTCTATTAATTGGAACACAGTTGATCATATCGAAAAAGTGCATGAAGTAAAAAACAACGTTGAAAATAATGACGATGTTTGGATTTGGTCTTAATTAGATTTCTGTAAATAATAAATGGATTATTCAGTACCTAGCAAATGATCATACACATGACCATTTGCTAGGTACTTTTTTGTTTTGTATTTTTTGAGAATAAGGTATTCCTGACTAGAATATGATGTTTAAATCGGAGTAAATTTTAAAAATACAATAATGAAAGAGGTGTTTATATATGGAGCGAGATGAGAATTATTTACGAGCTAAAAAAAGAGTGGAGAATTTAAAAGCGTTTTATATTCATTTAGCATTATATATATTAGTTAACTTAATGCTTTTTTTTATAAATATAAGCTCTGATTCAAGTAAATTATGGTTTTTATATCCACTTGCAGGCTGGGGGATTGGTATCGTTATACATGGTTTGACAACTTTTCCATTCGGGATATTCGGAAAAGAGTGGGAAGAACGAAAGATTAAAGAATATATGGAGAAAGATAAGTAAATTTATTTTGGAATGTATGAATATAAATCTCTACAATCAAATGCTTAATGCGAAGCCTATTCTATAGCTTCGCCTATTTGTTTTGTACTCGAAGTTCATGCGAGTACGTGTTCCTATTCGGTTTTTAGCATGAATAACATGTGAAATCAAAACTTTACTTGTAGTACATAATAAATACAGTTGTTACCCTTTTAAAATTACATGTGGATATAGAATAAAGTTGATTTATCATCCTATATGAAAATAAAAATAAACCACTGTTCGATTTGAATATTCCACGATATAATGGTGAGAGTTTATGACAGAATAAATATTTACATAAGAAGTGAGGTACTGTATGAAAAAAAGAACGACAGACATTATTTTTATTATTATCGGTGCATTTCTTTTTGCGTTAGGTGTCAATTTGTTTGTTATCCCGAACGAGTTTGGTGAGGGCGGGGTAACAGGTATTACGATTATTACGTACTACTTATTTGAGTGGTCACCAGGTTTAGTCAACTTAATTTTAAATGCGATCTTATTAATAGTCGGCTATAAATTTTTGAATAAAATCACAACGATTTATACGATTATCGCTGTAGTTACGAACTCGCTATTTCTTCATTTAACAGAAGGATGGACGATTGCTTCGGATGAAATGCTCGTAAATGCCATTTTCGGTGGAATATTTATCGGGTGCGGGATTGGTCTCATCATTCGCGTTGGTGGAACGACAGCAGGTACTACCATTTTAGCGAGGATGACACATAAGTACTTGGGCTGGAGCATTAGTTACGGTCTACTGTTCTTTGATTTAATCGTTGCGTTTTCATCTTATTTCATCATTGGTGCAGAAAAGCTGATGCTGACAATTATTATGTTATATGTAGGAACGAAAGTAATGGAATTTGTAATTGAAGGGTTAAATCCGAAAAAGGCCATTACGATTATTTCCGATAAGCCGGATGAAATTGCCAGGAAGGTGACAACCTTAATGGGCAGAGGGGTTACCGTGTATTCAGGTCATGGCTATTACACGAAAACGCCGAAGGACATTCTATATGTTGTTATTAATAAGCAAGAAGTAGTGAAGCTAAAGCGGATTGTTCAAACTACAGATCCGGCTGCGTTCATCGCTATACATGATGTTCGTGACGTATTCGGAGAAGGATTTGTTGATATTTCGAAAGCTTAGAAATTATTTTTGCTTAAAATAATCTTAATACTAAAACGTGAGAATCTATTTTGAATAATCTTTTTTCAAAATAGATTCTTTTTTAATTAAACGCCATTCACTTTTAGTTCAACCTTTTGCGTTCTAATGGAAACAGCCGATAAAGCGCTCCAGTCTGTTTTTTAATTTTGAAATGTGAGAGTTGAATTACAATGGATTATATGTGATTGTTTAATCTACTCCCCATGAGTTCCGCCATTTGTTTTGCATCTGGATTTTCTTCATCGTACAATTTTTCAATAATATTAATATAATCCGTCTCATTTCGATTTTGACTTAATTTATATGCAGCCTGAATGTCTCCTACTTTAATTTTAAACCCAACTATGCCCTTCAGTTCATTTTCTAAGAGAGTGGGGGAAAGTTTATCCCATAATACTGGATTTTCACGATGCTCTTCATATTTTTTCAGCATTGTTGTTAATTCATCTATTAATTCCTCTTTATGTAAAATACTTGCTTTACCATATATATGGACGGCTTGATAATTCCATGTTGGAACTTCTTCATTTTCATACCAAGAAGAAGAGATATAAGAGTGCGGTCCCTGAAACATTACAAGAACATTCTCACAGGTTTCAAATGTTCTCCACTGGGGGTTCCCATAAGCCATATGTCCGGTAATAAAATAGTCATCACCTTTTTTAGTTAATCCAAAGGGCAAATGAGTTGCGATTGGTTTCTCTTTTTTTGTTGTGACGATTGTTCCAAAAGAGTTTTTTTGAACAAAATCCCAAATTTCATCAACATTTGTGACTTTAAAATACTTTGGAATATACATAATAGCCCACCTCTCAAAAAATTTATATGAGTGTTTTAATCATGATAAGGTCAACTTGTTCATCATCTCCCATATAAAAGGAGTGAGAGCCAGCTTGTACAAACCCTAATTTTTTATAAAAAGCAATAGCATTTTCATTTTTCTCCCATACGCCTAGCCAAATATTCTTTTTATTATGTTCTATTGCAATTTCAATAGCATTATTTAGTAGATATTTACCAAGACCATGTTTTTGAAAGGAGCTCTTTATATAAATTCTCTCGACTTCAAGTGATTCATCGCCCATTTCTTCAGACTGAGCATCATCAGTATTGATCTTCAGATACCCAGCAATTTTATCGTTGAAGTAGACAAAAAAGAATTGAGAAGAGTTATTGGATAATTCTTTTTCTAATTGCTTTAAGTTAAATGCCTTTTCCAAATAATGATGCATATTTTCGGGTGAGTTTTGATGTTTAAAAGTTTCATTAAATGTTTCATAACTAATTTCTTGAAGTTTGTGTATATCTTTAAGGGTGCACTTTTCTATATGTGTAGTCATATTAATAGTTCGCTCCTTTATATAATCAATAATCTCTCTTATTTCCCTTTTTTACAAATTCCCAATCTTTTTCTATATTTTTTCTTACTCTTTGAAGAAGCTTAGAAATAGTTTCCGCTTCTGTTTCCGAAAATCCCTCTAATGCAACAGTATTGGAATAATCATTTTCTCTTTTAATGAAAGGATAAACATTTTTTCCTTTTTCTGTCGGAAAAAGTTTTTTAATTTTTTTGTTAGATTCATCTTCTTTCTTTTCGATAAATCCATTGATTTCAAGCTTTTTGATAGCCCGGGCTGCAGTTGTACGATCTACTTTTATCATCTCAGATAGCTTTTCTTGAATGATTCCTGGGTTTTCACATATTCGCACAAGATACAAATACTGACCTTTTGTAAGCTCATATTCTTTAAATTCTATATTACTGATAGAATCTAACGCCCTTGCAATCATGCCAATTTCACGAAGAATTTCTTTCATAATGAACTCCTTATCTTTTATTTTTGTTGCAAATGCAACAATTCGAAGTTGCATTTAATATAAAATATTTTTATTGTAAATGCAACAAAAATAACGATGAAGAGGTTGATTAAAATGAAGTATATTTTTTATGTATTAGGAATTTTAATATTAACCCTTGGTATTTCTTTTACAATACAATCAGATCTTGGAACGTCACCTTTTGATGCACTTTTAGTAGGACTTTCTTTAAATGTGGGACTTACTGTGGGAAGCTGGGAAATAATAATAGCTTTATTATTAATATGTTGTAACTCAATTTTAAAAAGACATAGACCAGAGATAATAGGGTTGTTAACAGCATTCATCACGGGTATTGGTATTGATGTGTGGCTATTTTTATTACGCAATTTAATTACACCAGAAATATGGTACAGTAAAATGATTTATTTTGGAATTGGCTTAGTTATTACAGGATTAGGAACTGCGATATATTTACAAACAAATTTTGCTCCCATTCCAATTGACCGATTAACTTTAATCATACAAGAATTAACGAGAACGAATATCTTTATATCGCGAACATGTATTTACCTTATATTCTTAATAATGGCAACGATTTTACATGGACCAATTGGTATTGGAACTATATTAACCGTTTGTTTAGGTGGGCTATTACTGAATTTCTTTATGCCACTTACTAAAAAAGTATTAGATCACTTATTCGTACACCAGAGTACATCACCAAGTTATAAGAGTAATAAAGCAGCTGACCACAATGATAACAAGAGTATCTTCTAAGGAATCCTTTTCTTTTTCTTGCAAAAAATCCAATTGTTTCTTAATGTATTGATGTAGAAGGATGAATAAGAGAGGGTTTAATGAAGATGATACATATTTTATTAGCTGATGATGATAAGCATATTAGAGAGTTGTTACATTATCATTTACAAAAAGAGGGGTTTACAGTTTTTGAAGCAGAAGATGGAAAGGTAGCGCAAGAAGTATTAGAGAAGGAAAATATTCATCTTGCGATCGTAGACATTATGATGCCGTTCGTTGATGGCTATACGTTATGTGAAGAAATTCGGAAGTATCATGATATTCCTGTTATTTTATTAACAGCAAAGGATCAGTTAGTCGATAAAGAAAAAGGATTTATTTCTGGTACAGACGATTATATCGTAAAACCATTTGAACCAGCTGAAGTCATTTTCCGTATGAAAGCTTTATTACGCCGTTATCAAATGCTAAGTGCGGACATAATTACACTTCACGGGACGACAATTGATCGTAAAGGTGTTGAAGTAAAGTGTAACGGGCAGACGATTTTGCTTCCATTAAAGGAATTTGAATTATTATCACAATTAGCTAGTTATCCTGGGAGAACATTTTCAAGAGAAGAATTAATTGAGCTAGTATGGGGAATGGATTTTGAAGGGGATGAACGAACAGTTGATGTTCATGTGAAAAGGCTCCGAGATCGTTTCTCAAAACGAACGGATGATTTTCAAATTACGACAGTACGCGGACTCGGGTATAAGTTGGAGCTGAAATAAAATGAAATCATTATACTCTAGATTTGTTTTTATGACGGTCGGTATTATGCTACTCAGTAGTATTATCGGCTTTTTATTAACGAACGTATATTATCAAGTGAAGTTAAAACCGTATAATAGTGAAAAGATTTTAAAGTATGCGGAAGAAGTTAAATCGTTATATGAAAAGCAAAGCGAAGAAAATCAAGAGGCGTACTTACAATCTATTGCGAAGCTAGGGTATGAAATTTATATTGTCGATGATCAAAAGAATGGAAAGCGTATCGGCAATGCGTTTCGTAAGACGTCTATTAGTGATGATACCGTTCATAAAGTATTGCAAGGGGAAACGTTTAATGGTGTTTCTACATATCCGACTCGTCTATTTATTACTGGTTTTTTCGATAATGAATTAATAAATAGTGTCGGTGTACCGGTAAAGCACGGTGATAAACAGTACGCATTATTTATTCGTCCTGACATTCAAAACCAATTTGGCGAGATGCGAATTTTCTTAGCGGTATTACTTGGGTTTATCGTACTATTAAGTATTATCTTTATAGCGATTGCAGCAGGTTACATCGTTCGTCCCATTCGTAAATTTACGAATGCTACGCAAAAAATTGCGAGTGGGGAATATGAAATTGAATTAGATGTAAAACGAAAAGATGAAATAGGAACGTTATCTACAAGCTTCCAAAAGATGACGAAAAGTATTAAAGAACTCGATGAAATGAGACAAGAATTCGTTTCGAACGTTTCACATGAATTCCAGTCACCGCTTTCTTCCATACAAGGATTTTCGAAGACATTACAAACAGAAAAGATGAGCGTGGAAGAAAGAAACCATTACTTACAAATTATTGAGGGCGAAAGTAAGCGAATGTCTAGTTTATGTAAACAGTTACTTACGCTAGCGTCATTAGATAAAGAAGAGAAAGTTTTACAAATAAAAGAATTCAATTTGCAGAAGCAAATTAAAGACGTCATTTTTATGCTCGAATGGAAATGGCGTGAGAAAGATATCGCCGTTGAATTTGATGTGCCAGATATCACTATAAAAGGTGATGAAAACTTACTTCATCAAGTATGGAGTAATATCTTTACGAATAGCATTAAATTTTCAAACGACGGTGGGACCATTGAGTTTTTTGTCGAAGAGTTAGAGTCTAGCGTTATAATCTCGATATCCGATAACGGAATCGGCATGGAAAAAGAAGAAATGGATCGTATTTTTGATCGTTTTTATAAGGTGGATACAGCAAGGGCAAGAAACGTAGAAGGTAGCGGTTTAGGATTATCGATTGTGCAGAAGATTGTTGAACTGCATAACGGAACTGTTTCAGTTTATAGCACGAAAGGGGAAGGGACGACTGTTCGGGTGGAGCTTCCAAAATAGAGGGAAGAGGCTGTTTGGGAACGGCCTCTTCTTTTTGTCGTTAAGTCGATATAATCGAAAAATCGCTGATATAATCTGAGTTGCGCCGATATATTGTGAAAATCGCCGATATAATTCGAGTTGCGCTGATATATTTGAAAAATCGCCGATATAAATTTCACGTACTCTCATTCCTGCTATAAAGCCGCACCTTTCCCGCGCTCTTCCTTAAACCGAACACCAAAAGTATACGCTGTAATTTCATCAGCTTTCGGCAATGCTCGTAATTTCGGATGGAGTAGCCATACGAGAGAAATAAATAAAATCCCGATGCTAGCGAATGCAAAAATGAGTTGGCTACTAAATACATTTGCAACATATCCGCCAATTAAAGAACCGAATGGCATAGCAATTGTGCCCATACTTCGCATAACTGAGTTGATGCGTCCAATATATCGATTTGGAATTAAAATTTGACTAATTGTCGCAAATAATATGTTGGTTGCACCAATCGGTACCCAAGCTAGGCCGAATAAGAAAATAGATAACCATTGAAACGGTACAACCGTAGAGAGAAACCAAAAGATAGCACCAGTCGCAAAGCTAATAATAGATGCGGGGCCAACGTTACGTTTGCCAACCCATGAACTGAATAAAGCACCAATCAGACTACCTGCTGATATAGCAGCTAAGAAGAAGCCATATGATTTCACGCCTCCTAAAGAATCAGCGAAAGAAGGGAGTATTGCCATCGTCATACCAATTGAAAAATTAGCAACAACTGAACCGATTAAGAAGACGCTCATTAAGGAACGAAAGACGATTGAAAAGCCTTCTTTTAAATCAGAGAAATATTGTTTAGTTGAAAGTGATGTGTTTGCTGCAGTTTGCTGTGGCATTTTCAATGAAAAGAACAAAAGGGCAGTAATCGCGAATGTGAAAGAGTCAATTACATATAAAGAGATTGCGCCAAGTAGTGCTACTAATATTCCAGAAAGAGTCGTACAAATTAAATCGATGCCTTGATACGCAAATGAGAAGAGTGAGTTTCCTTTTAATAATTGTGTTTTATGCAGTAGAAGTGGTAAAGCTTTTGACTGTGCAGGATAGGCGAATTGTTCGATAAAGGCTACGATGGGCATGATGATGAGTAGTAGTTGGACTGTTAATAGGTCGAAGTAGTGTGTAATAGGAATGATTAATATAAGAATGCATTGCAAAACTTGTGTGATGACGAGGGTGTTTTTAATTGGCCATCTATCAACGAATGGGCCGGTAAGAAATTGTAATGCAGAAGGTAGTAACGTAAGGAAACCAGCCAATCCAGAATAAAAAGGATTACCACTTAGCTTATATACGAGCCACATTGCTGCTACGTAATATAAGCTATCTCCTATGTTGGTGAAAATTCTCCCTAAAAATAATAAGAGGAAATTCCGGTTTTTTAATATGTCCACTTTATCTACTCCTTTATAATAAATTTATTCGGTAAAATAAATTTGACCGTTTATCCCGCATTAACGGGCAGTAAGACCTCCATCTCAAAATTCAGCGAAAGCAAAGAAATTAGGTGGGGGTCGGGCTGCCCGTAAAAGCCCGATTGGTTCAACTAATAATCAGTGGGGGATGAACAAAACCCCACTGATTAAAGTTTCACTTTATGTAAAAAAAATCGTATTACGATTTTTCTTCTTTAATAAATTGCTGCATTGTTCTCTCTGCGATTTGAAGTGCAGTAGTAGAAATATAATAAGGTTTACTATTCGGATCTTTATCTGCACCTTTTGTGATTTCGTTTAATTCAGACATTAATTCATAAAACTTTTTTACCCACACTTGAAATTGTTCTGGCGTAGCATCAAACTCCCAGCAAGATGAAACGTAATTCCACTTAGCTGGGTCTTCACTTGCATTTCGTAATGTAAAAGCTTCCTCTGGTGCAGCGAGAATTTGGCTTTTCGTTCTTTCTATCATTTGTAAAAAGATTTGGCGACCTGATTCGCTTACTATTTCTAAATGAGGTAATAGATTTGTGGCAGGGGTGAAGCCTTTAGCGACAGATTGATAAAACTTTTGAATGATGCCATTCTTTTCTTCTGTATAAACAATCTCTATAAGACTATTCTTTTCTAATTCTTTTAAATGATAATGAATTTTCGCCCTTGAAATGCCGAATTTCTCAGATAGTAATTGTCCAGTATAAGGACGTTCGCATAGACGTATCATCATTTCGGCACGTAGTGGATCGCTTAATGCTTTTAATTGGCTATAAGTAGTGAGTGTTAATACGGGCTTCAATATGATCAACTCCTTGAATTAAATTACTCGGTCAATATTATTTGACTGAATTGTATCAAGGATTCTATTTATTTTCAATACTTTCTGAAAATTTAATCTTTCCTCTGTAATCTTCTGTTCATATTCCGTTCATATTTCTTTTTTATGATAAGTGCATAGAAAGAAAGAGGAAGGAGCGAGCGAAATGTTTTTAGCTCTGCGTGAATTGAAACAATCAAAATTAAGATATGGATTAATCGGACTTATCATGGTTTTATTATCATTTTTAGTCCTTGTGATTTCAGGATTAGCAAATGGATTATCATATGATAATGCTTCATCGATTCAAAATATGGAGGCAAATAAGTTCGTTTTAGCGGATGATGCGGAAAATAAATTACTTCGTTCACAAATTAAGAAAGACGATGTAGATAACGTAGTAAGTCAAGTAGGCGAGAAAGAGGCCGTTCCGTTTCGCGTGAAAGTTTCAACATATGAAAAGAAAGATAGTTCAAAAAAGGTTGATATCGCTATTTTCTCAAGTGAACGCGATACATTTTTGGAACCGAACATTGTAAAAGGTGAGAAATTAGGTACAGCAAACAATGAAATGGTTGCTGATGAATCAATTAAAGAAAAAGGAATCGATATTGGGGATACAATTATCGATCCTGTTTCAAAGAAAGAATTTAAAATCGTCGGATTTACGAAAGATCAAATGTTTAGCCATACACCAGTCGTTTATGTAAATGAAGACGTATGGGGGTCTATTTCACAACCGAACCAAAAAGATTATAGTGCAATTGCGCTGAATACAGATAAAGAAATTAAAAATACTCACGTTATTGATAAAAAAGAAGTACTACAAAGTATTCCAGGGTTTAAAGAAGAGCAAGGAACGTTAACGATGATCATTGCATTCTTACTTGTAATCGCTGCGTTATTAATCGGTGTATTCTTCTACGTCATTACACTGCAAAAAACACAGCAATTAGGTGTATTAAAGGCAATTGGTACGAAGAACTCATATTTAGCAAATAGCTTAGTCGTGCAGGCGTTATTCTTATCAGTCGTTGCGATGGTAATCAGTATCGTTCTTGTACAAGGATTAGAACAAATTTTACCAGCAGGTATGCCGTTCTTATTAACAACACCGATGATTGCACAATATGCAGCAATCTTTATCGTCATTAGTATTTTAGGAACACTTATTTCGTTATACCAAGTATTAAAAGTTGATGCGCTAGAAGCAATTGGAGGCGGGATGTAATGACTTCATTATTAAAACTAGACAAAGTAAGTAAAGTGTATGGAGAAGGGAATACGGAAGTAACAGCCCTTCATCCGATATCGCTTGATGTAAAAGCTGGAGAATTTATCGGAATCGTCGGTCCTTCTGGATCAGGGAAAAGTACGTTATTATCAATCGCGGGTGCACTATTATCACCGTCAAAAGGGGATATTTACATTCGTGAGCAAAATATTACGAAGTTATCAGAAAAGGAAATGACAGACATTCGTTTGAAAAAAATCGGCTTCATTTTCCAGTTTGCAAATCTTGTTCCATATTTAAATGTGAAGGAACAGTTACTTTACATTGCTAAGCTGAAAAAAGAAAGTAAACAAGAATCCGAAAAGCGTGCAGATCATTTATTAGCGGCATTTGGATTAGGAGAAAGAAAGAATCATTATCCAAATCAACTATCTGGTGGGGAAAAACAAAGGGTAGCAATTGCTCGTGCGTTCATGAATAACCCAGATTTAATATTAGCGGATGAGCCAACGGCAAGCTTAGACTCAAAACGCGCACGTGAAGTTGTGGAAATGATGAAACGTGAAGTGAAGGAGAGCCAAAAAGCAGCAATTATGATTACACATGATGAAAGAATGCTTGATGTATGTGATCGTATATTGACGCTAAGAGATGGACAATTAATATAAAGAAAAAGGGCCAACCGTACATGCGGTTGGCCTTTGTATAATTATTTCTAATAAGTATAATGGCTTTATTTTGAGAATAACGTTTTAATTTTATTGCGCGCAATTAATAAAACGCCGCCTAATACAGATAACATACCTAAAGCCATATTATTTGATTGCTCACTACCAGCATTAGGAAGTTCTCTAGCATTATTGTTTGCATTTGTAGTACCAGTCTTTGTTTCTGTTTGTTTCGATTGAGATACTTCGTTGATCTTGTTATCTACATTTTGCTTAGTTGTGTGTAACTCAGCTAATTTGTCATCAATTTTTTTCTCAGTATGTTTAAAGTCGTTGATTTTAATATCTAAGTCTTGTTTTTTCTTTGATAAATCGTCTGAAACAGTTTGTTTCGATTGCTTAATCTCGTTAATTTTATTGATTAAATCTTGTCTAGCTTCTTGTAATGCGGCTAGTTTGTTTTTCACATCTTGTTTAGCTAGTTCTAAGTTAGCGGAAAGGCTATCTAAATTACCTTTAATTTTCTTAAGTTCCTCTAACGTGTTACCAGTATTCGGTTTGTTTTCTTTTAGCTCAGCAAGTTTGTCCTCAGCAGTTTGTTTCGCTTTCTTTAACTCAGCTAACTTTTCATCGACTTGTTTTTTAACTTCCTTAAGTTCATTAACCTTTTGATCGATGTTCTCTTTATGCTGCTTAATTTCATTCACTTTTTCATCGACAGTTTGTTTATGTTCTTTAATCTCATTAACCTTATTATCGATATTTTGCTTATGTTCTTTCACTTCAGCAACTTTATCTTCTACTTGTTTTTTATGCTCTTTTATTTCAGCGATTTTATCTTCGGCGATTTGTTTATCTTGCTGAAGTTTTGCATCGAACTCTTCTTTACGTTGCTTAATTTCGTTAATTTTTTCATCGGCAACTTGTTTACGCTCGTGTAGTTCATTCACCTTCGTATCAACATTTTCCTTAACTTTGTTAAGTTCATTCAATGTTTGATCCACGTTTTCTTTGTGTTGCTGCAATTTCACATCTAACTCTTGTTTATGTTGTTTAATTTCAGCTAATCGATCTCCCGTACTTTGCTGAGGAGTAGCATCAGTTACTTCCGCATGAGCAGAGTTTGCGCCAGCCATCATCGCTAAAGCTAGTGTAGACGCAGCGATTGTTTGTTTTGTTTTCATATTTTTGTACCTCTTTTCTTTCATATGCATGAACTGTTTTGTGTAAAATTGAGCATATATAAGTAGATTATTTTATTATTATATACCATGTGCGGCGCCCAGAGGAAGTATTTGCATAATAATCTATCATTATGTAATTTTTAAATTCTTTTATTTTGGGGTAGGGGAGAATACTTTAGCTAGATGAACAATTTCTTCTATAGTAGAGTTTACATCTTTGCTATTACGAATTACAAACAAATAATCAGCCTCGTTTTCTACAGGATCCACGACATCCTCGTGAAATGATTCAGCTTGTTGCCGATCGAGTACTTCTTTGAAACTAGAGTAGCTACCTCTAAAAATATTCGTACTTCGCGTGCTTCGAGCCACTCTTTCGTAAAGTACATCATCTGGAATGTCAAAATGAACGAGTATGCGTACATATTCATTTGGCGGAAATAATTCATTTAGTAAATATAGTCGTCCGTTTTTACTGCGATTGGAATTACAAATAATAAGGTGTAAACTCGTATGTTCTTTCGCATAATCAACAATGAATTTTGAAAGGCCGTGCTTAAATGTATTAGCGCCTTCAGCTGGTTGTAATTTTTCATAATGCGCGTTAATAAATTCTGCTTGGTTATCTTGATCCATAACGAAAGAGTGGGGTAACTCTTTTTCTAAAGCTTTTGCAAATGTAGTTTTTCCGCTGTGTGTTTTTCCTACTGTAATAATGACGAATCGTTTCATATTGGCCTCCATGTGTATTGTTATAGTCTGGAATATTCTGTGTGAATCGACAATTTTCCTGCTAGAGAATATACAAAGTGTCGGAGTGATAGTAGGCTAAAAACTTTACAAAAAAACTTATTTATGATATAATTTACCAATATAAAAATAAAGTGTATAATAGGGTTCTCCTGGCCAGGGGAACCCTATTTTTGTTGTGAAAATGAAGGAGTGTATGTACGTGAAAAAAGGTGAAGCAAGTATAACGTCGTTAGTATCAGCTTTCGGAAGGGCATATCATAGTGAATTTGATAATCCGAAAATCTTTGATGATTATGTAGCTAAAGAGTTCATTTCTCAAAAAGAACATAACGACATTGAAATGAATATGGTTCAAGGAATACATTTTTTCAATACAGACATTGCACAGCAGTTTCAAGATAATCCACAAGAAATATTAAAATGGATTACACAAGTGCAATTATCACCAACACCTTTAGCGCGTGCGGCATATTGTGAAAGAGTATTACTACACGAGATTACGCTGGGAACGAAACAATACGTTATACTCGGTGCGGGATTAGATACATTTAGTTTTAGACACCGAGAATTAGAGAGTAATATAGAAATATTTGAAGTGGATCATCCTTCTACACAAGGGTTTAAGAAGGAGAGAATAAAAGAAGCAGAACTTGAAGTTCCAAATAATCTTCATTTTATTTCGATGGATTTCACGAAAGGATTTTCCTATGAACAGTTACGGAATGAAGGATTTGAAAATAAAAAGACGTTCTTTAGTCTATTAGGTGTAACGTATTATTTAACGAAAGAGGAACTTTCTAGTTTAATAGAATGTCTATTTGCGATGGTTCCAGAAGGGAGCTCTATCGTTTTCGATTATCCAGATGAAAACTTATTTACAGAAAAGGGACTGTCCAATCGAGTTGAAAATATGGTGAAAATGGCTACAATAGGCGGAGAACCGATGAAATCATGTTTTTCTTATACCGAAATGGAAGCACTATTAGAGAAGGCGGGCTTACTCATTTATGAGCACTTATCACCAGAGGACATAAATACATTATATTTTGAAGGACGAAATGATTATTTAGAAGCTTTTGAGACGGTGCATTATGTGCATGCGGTGAAGAAGTAAGGAATTAGTAGGCATGGGGAGGAATCTCTGTGTCTTTTTTTTTTGGAAAACAAGAGGATGGGATTTATTGAAAAAGATAATGATAGGTATATTGCTACATGAGTTACTACATCTAAATGAATATCAGGAAGAATGTGGGGTGTCTTTGTATAAAGAAACAGAATATTCAACAAAAATCAACAATTATGTTATATAATGATTTTAATAAACCATATTTTAGAAATTAACCCCGATTGTGTAGAAATTATATTTTGTTTGGATAAGCTAAAATGTTTAGCTAAAAGAACTTGTAGTGGGGCTTGCTACAAGTTCTTTTATTTGTAAAATTTCTATTGGATAAAATATGGAAAAAGGGAGGATGTAAGTTTGATAAGAAATTTAAAGAAAGCAGCACTTAATTCGTTAGATGGGAAATGGGGAGTAAGTATAGGGGGATCGGCGTTATACTATTTTGTATCAACTTTAAGTGCATCAGCAATCGCTAGTTTTATATATTTAATACTTGGCCTGTTTATTGGGGTAATTGGTTTGGATGTTTTCTTTATTTATTCAATTGGTGGGCAGCCGCAAGTAGATCCAACAGCACTAGTTTTACTTATTCTAAGTTATTTTTTTATAGGACTGATTTGTTTTTTTATTTACAGTGTCATACAAGATATCTTTAATTATGGGTATTCTGTTTTCACCTTACGCTTAGGTAAAAATGAAGATGCTAAGGTGGACGATGTATTTGTAGGGTTTAGGAAGAACAATTTGTTTAGAGCAATGAAATTAGGAGTATTGCAGGCTATTTTTCTATTTTTATGGAGTCTGTTATTAATTGTTCCAGGTATTATTAAATATTTTTCTTATTCAATGGCATATTACATTTTAATAGAGAATCCGGATTATACAGCAAGTGAAGCATTAAGGGAGAGTAAAAGAATAATGAAAGGACATAAGTTCAAGTTATTTGTTCTTTGGTTATCTTTTATTGGTTGGTTTTTATTAACTGCATTTATAGGCATGTTTACATTTAATCTATCATTCATATTCATTTCCCCTTATTACAACACAACTGTCTCGCATTTTTACTTAGATTTAATTAAGAAACAGGATGCTAGAGAAGCGAAGGTAAGTATATAAAGAATATAAGTAGTAAGAAAATATGTATAATGTATCATTTCTCGATTGTGGACATGCAATTAAGCATATCCCTTTTTAATGTGATATTGAAAGAAATAAAGAAGCTGCAATTGGATATGTTTTACTTATAATAATTTGGATAAGGATGTTATAACATTGGAGGAATTTAAAATGGGAAAGAGTGAAATGTTTCAAGATTTTAATTTTAAATTAGTAGTAATTGAAGCTTTATTAGATAAAGAGCCACTATTTTTAAAAGAATTAAAAGACTTAATAGATAAGTATACGAATCATTTTGAATGGTATGCAGGAGCTGGCCCGATTGTTGAAATTAGAGCTTTTTTAGAAGAGTTAATTTTGGAAACAAGTGATTTGGAAAAGATTGAATCCCTTTGCTTTGATGGAGGAAATGAAATTTATCATATTTTAAAGCCAGATTGGGATGGTGAAGACGGTTTATTTGATGTAATATCTGTTGAAGGGTTTCAAAATTTAAAAAATCTAAAAACAGTGGAATATATTTCAATGTGTTACCCAAAAGTATTAGAACCATTTAAACAAGCTGGAATTGAAATTGAGGATTAATGAGAGACAAGTTATATAATAATGGAAGTGATTCTTATTAAGAAAGAGTCACTTTTTCTTATGCAACGAACAAAGCAGAATGGAGGATACTAGGATACTAATCGATAATGATGGTGAAGGATACTGGAGTAAAACTGTTGATTTAGGCATTTTAGGTAAATTCAATAGCATTTTTATAGATTTAGATGGATGCGATATAACAGGGGCGACGGATAATATGACTCAAGAAGAAAGGGTAGAAAAAGCTACAAAATATTATGGTAATAGATTCAAAGAGTTAGAAACAAATGTTGGATTTATAAATGAGCAATTTCTAATGTGGATTATAACGCATTTATGTGATATAGAATATCCATTTTGGGAATTTGGTGATGAAGAAGAAAGTAGTGAAGGTTATCCAGATTATATAGTAAAAGAAGAAATAAAAAAATTCGAAGATGAAAATGGACAATTGCAACATGATCCGTATAGTCCAAGTCCGATTTATAGAGAAATTCAGAAATATAATGCATTTAATAATGAAGATAATTTATTAAGCTATGAAATCATAACGAAATATTTACCGGTTCTTGATTTCAAAAAATTTGTAGATACAATTAGACCTAATAGTATAGATACATTTGAAGATAACATAAACTTTCAAGTGAGTAGTGAGGTTTGTGGTGGAATGTTACTTTGTGCTACTTACGGAACAATTTATGCTAATAATGAGCTAGAAGTTACGCATAACTGTTAATACAAAGATTACTGATAGGTATATCGCTACACATCTATTAACTGAAAAATATTAATTACAATCGAGCGTAAAAAAACGCGATTCTTAGTAAAAAATAGTGTTTTTTTACTATTCAAATATGATTACATCTGAATTTAATGAAGATTTCTTCTGCAAAAGTAGTAGTTTTTTTTATTTGAATTTACTACCTCAGTTGGATGTATCATATTTCAATCTCGATAGAATAGTAAAATGGAGTTTATATAGTATATTTTTAATAATTTATTTTATATGTATCGTTTGGATGAAAGAGAGAAGTGCTTGAAGAGTAGTTCTCTTTTTTATCCCGCTTTAATGGGCAGTAAGACCCCCACCTCAAAATTCAGCGAAAGCAAAGAAGTTAGGTGGGGGCGGGCTGCCCATAAAAGTCCGATTGGTGAGGGCTGATAATCAGTGGGGGATGAAGAAAACCCCCACTGATTAAAGTCTCACTTTATTAAGTTTTTGAAACAGCGCATTATGTACATACAGTAAAGAAGTAGAAGATTAGTAGGCATGGGGAGAAATCTTTATGTCTTTTTTTATGAGGATTTTTAATTTTAAAAATATATTGTAAGAAATAATTTACAATTTGTAAAAAATAATTTACAATTATCTAAAGAGGTGTTGCTATTGTTGCATAATAAAATTGTAGTTTGTCGAGCAGAAAAAGGTTGGACCCAAGAAGAACTGGCAACAAGAGTGGGAGTTAGTCGTCAAACTATCGCTACTCTTGAAAAGAATAAATATAACCCTTCTCTAATTCTTGCCTTTAAAATCGCAAATGTATTTGAAAAGTCGTTAACCGACGTATTTGATTATCTAGAGGAGTGATACATATGTTGTTGTTAAAAATTTTGTTATTTGGTTTAATAGTGATAAGTAAGATGTATGTAATAAAATTTCAATCAAGTGATGAAGCAAATGACGAAAGAGGAAGAGCAATTCTATATAAAACAAATAATGCTTTGTACAATATTCTATATTTAGGTATCCTTGCCATTATTGTTTTACAATTAATTGATATTATTCCTTTGAAATTTCTACCTGATTTGTTGTTATATTTTGCACTTTCATTAAGTGTGTTAGGCAGTATTTTTATATTTATCAACAGAAACAGTAAAAATTACTAATACGAGTTAAGTGTTTAATCTTGTTCTGTTAGTTAATTGAACAAAATTTTTTTAGTAAGCTACAAAAAATAATCAATCTTCTTCATGAAAATTTAAGGAAGCCAAAAGAACCCACACATTTTAATCAAAATGTGTGGGTTCTTCTTTTTATAAAATGAATATTTGTAGTGTGGAATATATCCAATTGATTAACCGAACTAGTATTTTAGGGGGATTAACTGAAATCATAAATATAACTTCATGTCTATCTTGTTGATGAATTTCATTGTCCTCGGATAAAAAATCAGTAAACCCTTAAGTATGTATTACTTTGGTTTTTATTACAATTTTGTAAGGTTAAGTAATAAAAATCGATAGAACGGGATATTGGAATGGGATACTCTGATCGATGAGTAGAATATTCTGAAAAAAGGGGTAGGACAAATGAAGAATAGACAAAAAGTATCGATAATATGCAAAAGCATTTTATGTTTAATCATTTGTATATTGATTACGAATGAAGCATGGTTTACAAATGTGGTGAGGGCAGAATCGGGTACGTTGACTGATAGGAGTATAGAGGATTTCAAAAAAAGCTAGATGAACAGGTACCAAAATGGCAGGGGAATTATAATGTATCAGGGATTGCAATAGGAATTGTACATGAGGGGCGTATTGCTTATACACTTAACTATGGTTATGTAGATAAAAAGACAAAAAAAGCGGTGAGTGATGATACTTTGTTTCAGGCTGGTTCCATATCTAAAGTCTTACAGCGTGGGGAATCTTACATCTTGTAGATGAAGGTCGTTTATCACTAGATGATCCCGTTGGAAAATATCTGACCAAATGGAAATTACCTAATTCAGAGTTTAATAATAATGAAGTCACGATCAGAAGATTATTAAGTCATACAGCAGGGCTGTCTGCACATAAAGGATACCTTGGGGTTGCACCAGGGAAACATCTTGATTCTATCCAGGAGTCTCTGTTTGGAAAAGGATGGCTTAATGAACCAGTGGAGGTTACCAATAAACCAGGTTCAGAAACAATTTACTCTGGTGGCGGATATACAATTTTACAACTTGTAATTGAAGAGGTTACCGGAATACCATTTAATCGCTATATGGAAGAACAAATTATGAAACCTTTAGGAATGAAATCTAGCTCATTCTTACAACGTCCTGAAAATCTTAATCTTTCGAAAGTCTATGGATATTTTGGAGAGGAGGTCCCTAGTTACCAATTTACCGAACAGGCTGCTGCAGGTCTCAAGACAAATGTTACGGATATGATGACATTGATACTTGCAAGCATGGATGCAAATAATAAAGGGAATGGTGTCATCAAAAGTGAACGTGTTGAGGAAATGCAAAAGCCAGTATTAGGGGAGAATGGTTTAGGTATATTTGAAAAAAAACTATCTAATCAATGGAAATTACTTTATCATTCTGGTGACAATCGAGGCTGGCATTCTTTTTATGGTTTCATTCCTAATACAAAGGATGGATTGGTAATCCTTACAAATAGTGAAGGTGGTATAGACTTACGTCAGGATATTTACCACGCATGGATTGAATATGAAACGGGAAAATTACCTGAAAGTTACTTCGCTCTAGCTGAGCAGAGAAAAAATAACTCCATTACATCAATTGTTATTGGAGCCGCACTTGGTATGTACTTGCTACTGTTTGTGATTAGATTGTACAAAGGTAGAAGAACGTTCATTTTTAAGCAAGAGAAGAAATCTTACATCGAATTAGTAGTTAGGACATTTTTACTTATTATTACTGCTGTTCTCGTTTTTTGTGCTGCCGATTTGTGGAGAGTTTTCAGCTTGAATTCCGGTAATACAATAAATTTTATTCTAATAATGGTATGGATTATAACGCTATTAATTAGTGGATTTTTCCCGAAAATTAAAAGTAATAAAAACAACGTATGAAACGAAAAGATTTAACATCAAAATTTACATGTATGTAATGTTAAAGGCTAGAAAGCTAGATTGGCGTGAATCGCTAATTGTGGAGTGCAAAAAACGACAAAATCTCTTAAAAAACACTTAACTTTTTACTCCATCTATCTTTACAATCCCTCCTTATAATGTGAATTGGACAAGCACCTAAGAGAAGGCAGAACATGTCAGTTTGTACATTCTATTATTAGGGGGAGAATTTGTATGAAAAAGACAGTTGCTTCGTTAGTGGTTATGACGGCATTATTACCGACATTTTCAGCACATGCGGAAGGGAAAGAGCAAGTTCGAAAATCAGCTACAACTTTTAATGTTATTAGTGATATTCAAGGAGATTTAGGAGACTTTGATCACGTATTAAAAGATATGAATAAAGTAACGCCACTTTCTAGAGCGCTTATTATGAATGGGGATATAACGCCAACTGGACAACAGTCCCAATATGATGATGTGAAGCGTGTATTAAACAAAAATAAGCATCCCGAGAATGTATGGTCAACTGTTGGGAATCATGAGTTTTATGCTGGTAAATGGACAGCTGATGGGAAGTTATCTCAAAGTACATGGCCAAATGGTGTAACTGAGGAAACTTTATTTAACCGCTATCTGAAATTTAGCGGACAAGAAAAGGTATATCATAAAAAAGAATTAGACGGTTATCCGCTTCTATTTTTAGGAACTGAAAAATATATGAAATACCACGATTCAAAAATGTGGGATGAAGTATATATGAGTGATGAACAATTAGGTTGGTTAAAACAAAATTTAGAAGAGTACAGCCAAAAAGATAAAAACAAGCCGATTTTCATTTTTTCTCATCACGTTTTACCTGATACGGTGTCTGGATCAAGACAATCACCGTACTTACAAGATTATTTAAATGTCGATAAGTTGTATGATATATTAAAAGACTATCCACAAGTTGTTTTCTTTACGAGTCACACGCACTGGGATTTAAACTTACCGGACTGGGCTGGTAAAAAGAAAATTGCAGGCGGAGATAAAAAAGGATTTACTGTTGTAAATACGGGCGGGATTGAAACGGGCTGGATGTCAGCTGGACCAAATGGAGGAGAGAAGACTGCTCCTGATGGTTATTCATTTAAACAAGGGTTGCAAGTGAAAGCATATGGTAGCGATGTAATGGTGACAGCTTATGATTACAAACGTGATAAGGAAATAAAGAAATTATTAATTAGTGATTCGAAAATTGCACAAATGGCACCAAATGTAACGGCAGATGATAGTAAAAACGTAATCGTCGGTGCAACAGAATATATGGAGTACTCTATAGAAGGAACGGACGAGTGGCATACTTATAATCAAGGAAACCCACCAAAATTTGACGGGGGCAAAATCGTATACGTACGCCATAAAGGCGAAATGAATTTAGAACCAGGATTAACACAGCTACTTCGTTTTTCTGCAAATAAGTGATTGGAAGAGGGCCTGCTTTTTAAAGAGTGGGCCTTTTTGTATTGTCGATTTTTGTCGGTAAGTCGATATCTCATGTCGAATCGTCGATATATTGCAAAAATCGTTGATATAATTTGAAAATCGCCGATATAAGTTAAGAATCGCTGATATAAATTTCATGTACCGTATTGAAGTTATAATTTCATTCACCAAAGCCGAATTCCAACACATTTTTCCCCCAGAAAGATGACTTCATCATTTTTACATGCAATAATAGTAACGTTACATACATTGTGAAAGAAGTACAAAGGAGCGTTATTCATGAATTTAGCTAAATTCCCGAGAAAAAAATATACAGAGTCATATACACCGATTGAAAAATTAAACAATTTTTCAGAAGCATTTGGTGGGCCGACTATTTATTTTAAACGAGATGATTTACTTGGTTTAACAGCTGGTGGTAATAAGACGAGAAAGTTAGAGTTTTTAGTTGCGGATGCACAGGCGAAGGGTGCAGATACGTTAATTACAGCTGGTGGTATTCAGTCCAATCATTGCCGCCTAACACTGGCAGCTGCGGTGAAAGAGAAAATGAAATGTATTCTTGTATTAGAAGAAGGGCTTGAGCCAGAAGAGAAGCCAGACTTTAATGGAAACTATTTCTTATATCATTTACTAGGTGCTGAAAATGTCATTGTTGTACGAAACGGAGCAGATCTTATGGAAGAGATGCATAAGGTTGCGAAAGAAGTAAGTGAAAAAGGGAATACACCATATGTCATTCCAGTTGGTGGATCAAATCCTACTGGCGCAATGGGATACGTTGCTTGTGCGCAAGAAATTATGGCGCAATCATTTGATCAAGGAATTGATTTCAGTCATTTGCGTAAGCGGTAGCGGCGGCATGCACGCTGGTTTAATTACAGGTTTTGCTGGAACACAAAGTAACATCCCAGTAATCGGAATTAACGTAAGTAGAGGAAAAGCAGAGCAAGAAGAGAAAGTAGCAAAACTTGTAGATGAAACTTCAGCTCACGTTGGTATTCCAAACTTTATCCCGCGCGAAGCTGTTACATGCTTTGATGAATATGTAGGGCCAGGTTACGCGTTACCAACGCCAGAAATGGTGGAAGCAGTGCAGCTGTTAGCAAAAACTGAAGGTATTTTACTTGATCCAGTATACACAGGTAAAGCAGTAGCGGGATTAATCGACTTAATTAGAAAAGGTACATTTAATAAAGAGGACAATATTTTATTCGTACATTCAGGTGGTTCACCAGCTTTATATGCGAATACATCTTTATTCGAGTAAGTATGAAAAAGCATTGGGTATCCAATGCTTTTTGTTATATACTGGAATTATTAGGAGGCCAGAAGGGGGAGTATATAAGTTCAAACTTAAAATGGATGATATACACGATACTCGGTATTTTTTATTTTATTAATTTTATTTGTAGCTTATGGAGTTTATTTATATTTCACTTAAGTGAAATGGTAACCGAACCAAAGGAAGAATAAAATAATTGCTGTATTAAATAGAGTAAAACATAACCCGATGATGGCTAAAATTTTCTTCTCAGCTCGGCTACAAAAAGAGATGACCGCTAATAGGATCGCTATGACATATGAAGGATAGAAATGTGTCTTTAGTTTTTATTATTATCTGTATATTAATAGTAACTGGCTGTTCAAATATACTAGGAAATGAAGAGCAAAGAATTGAAGTGCAAAAAGATATTGGTGATAATGAATATGAAGATTTTAAGGTAGTGACAGATAATAATGAAGTGATGCAAGTAAAGAAAATATTAAAGGATACTATTTTTGAAAATAAAAAAGTGGAAATGTCTCGTCCAGCTGATTATCATTTTATTTTTCAATTTAAAAATCCGAAAATAGAGGCGAAAGCTGTGTTGTATCAAATTTGGATAAGCCCTAATAAGGATACAGTGGAAATCATCTCGGGTGGTAATCGGTACGCTCAATTAGAAGAAAAAAATGCAGCTATTTTGTTTCGGATTGTTACAGGGGAAAAGTTAGCTGAGTAAACTATATTGGATTATAGGGATTTAGTTCATATTTTTCATTTTGAGAGATAATTAGTTTTCAACAATAATAGCTATCTTTTTATGTTGGAATAAACATTGAGAATCGGATAAAATGGAAATTAGACATTGGATTCATGCTCCTTAAGGTGTGCTTTAATCTGCCAACGGATAATAAAACTAGGAAATATATTGTTTTTATAAAGATTCGATGTTATGTTTAGTTTTCTTAATATAATATTTCCCTTATATAGGAGTGGCTATTTGAAGAAATTAATAGTATTAGTTTTATTGGCTACATGCTGTCTCACTATTGCAGGATGTTCTAATAATAGGGTTACAACAAAGGATGAGTCTAAAAATTCAACACCTGTAAAGATTAAACGTATCAATAAAGCGTGGTATAAACATATATAATAGTTTTCAAGAAACTTGAAATTGTTGATGATAAAGATATCATAAGGTGAAATTAGTTAGGCAGATTAGAGGTTGTGAAACCTGGTGACAATCAGGAAGCATGGTTCGCATTTAAATTAATAAAATATGCGGCATTAAAATATTCACAAAAAAGAGTCTACATGTAGGTCATTTTTTGTGGATATTTTTCATAAATAAGAGATATTCTATGCTGCCTGTCTCTAACTTGGACCTTCTAAAAATTACTTTACTAGGTTAAAATGTTTATAGAGTATCATCCTTCAAAATGCGATGGGTCCCATAATAACTCGATTGATGTGGTCCTTTTTCGCGTTATTTAATATCTTTATATATCTTTCTATTAAAAAATCTAACTTTAATAGATTAAATGAGATAAAACCTAGTTAAAAACAATGAAATTTCAGGAAAAATAAGGTACACTATTCAATGGTTTTGGTTTAAAATCAATTGACGTTAATGTATACGGGGGAAAGATTGATGAACAACAATACAGTAAATGAATCTGTTGAAGAAGTTGAGAAAAAACGGGTAAGATCCAAAAAACGTTTTACAAATTGGAAGCTTATCGCAGCAGGTGGCGGTGTACTTGCACTTCTCCTTGGGGGAATGAGTTATTATCAGGCAACTCACTTCAATTCTAATGTTACGATTAATGATACAAAAGTCGGTGGTATGAGCGCTGATGAGGCAATACAGAAATTAAAAACATCTGGACTAGCAAACAAAGTTTATATTGATCAACAACAAATTTTAGATGAAAAAGAGACAAAAACGGAACTGACGGAAAAAGATTTGCCGCAAGTTAAGAAACTATTAAAAAGCCAGTGGACATTTTTCCCTTCTTCAAAGGAAAAAGATTATTCATTGCTACCAAAAAAGGCAGAGCAGTATCGTAGTGAAACGATGAAAAAACTTGTAGAAGAAAAGCTCGTGTCTATGAATGAAAAATTAAAGGCACCTCAAGATGCTATGGCGAAGCTTGAACAAGGAAAAGTTGTAATTTCGAAGAGTGTTGATGGAAAACAATATGACGTTGCGAGTTTACTAAAAGATTACGATAAACAGAAGCATAAAAGCGAAATTCATCTAAAGTCTGCATACATACAACCTATTAAAGAAGACGATCCAATTATTAAAAAAGAAGAGAAAGCATTACAAAATCTTCTTACGCAGTCTGTTGATTATAAAGTGCAGGATGAAGTGTATTCGTTAAAAGCGAAAGATTTAATTCAAAATGCCTCTATGTCAAAGGATATGAAAGTGACAATCGATGCGAGCGATATTAAGAATAAGGTTGCTGAAATTAATAAGGCTAAATCTACATTACATAAAGACTTCGCTTTTAAAACACATTCTGGTTCGGTTATATCAGTAAAAGGACAAGGATACGGCTGGGCACTAGATGTGGAAAAAGAGACAAAACAAGTTGGGCAAGCCTTTGAAAAAGGCGAAAAATCACTTTCTGCTTCTAACATTCACGGGAATGGTTGGGAGAAAGAAGGGATCGGTTATAAAACAACATCGAATAATGGCATAGGAGACACATATGCAGAAGTATCCATTGCAGACCAACAAATTTGGATTTATAAAGATGGCAAACTAGTCGTTACAACAAATGTAGTAACGGGTAAACATAGCACGGGTGAAGATACATCACCAGGTGTGTGGTACGTTCTATACAAACGTACACCATATACGCTAAGAGGCAGCGCAGTAGGGAAAGCTGATTATGCAGTTAAAGTAGATTACTGGGTTCCATTCACAAATAGCGGTCAAGGATTCCACGATGCCGGCTGGCGAAAAGACTGGGGAAGTAATGCTTATTTAACAGGAGGATCAGGCGGTTGTGTAAACCTTCTTCCTAACGTTGCAAAAACTGTGTATGATAGTTTGAATACGTATGATCCAGTTATCGTGTACTAGAAAATAGCTACGTATTAAGAACTTAAACGAATAAATAAAGCACCTGATGGTACATGAAAAAACACCTCTTGCATTCGCATACAAAGTGTGCAAATGCAATGGAGGTGTTTTTGTTTGAATACAAGAGTTTATTGCTTATAAGAAGTAAAGTGGAGAGAGATTAAGATGAAGAAACAGGTTTTCAAATAGTCAATAAAATTGACACTGAATATCATTTTCATTTATGATGGAATCGTCGTATGTAATTGGACATGAATTTTATGAAAAAGTCTATTTCTTATATTCATATAATAGATTTCTATTAAGGTATCACATTCAAAAACTATCACTAATTTTTTTAATAATTTAAATGTAGGAAAGGGTAATATAAAATGAACTGGAAAAAAGGCGGATTATGGGTTATTATTTTTTTCGTTGTAAAAGGCACAATTTCTACACTTTTAATCGTTACAGGTGCTAAATATTTTGATTTGTCATTTATGCAACTTTTCGTACTAATATTGATCTTATTACTGATTTCTCTCATAAGTCGAAAATTACTGTATAGACATAAACAAAACAAAAAGCAAAAAGAGCTAAATATATAAGGAAGCCTCAGAGACCTTTGGATTTCTGGGGTTTTATTTATTCAATAGTAAGTTTTGGCTCCGTGATACGAATGGTACACCCCATCAGTTTTATCGGTTGTAAATCAAAAGAAAGATATATTTACAAGGACTCTTAACAAGTCTTACGAATCCAAAAGTCTCTTTATTCTTTATTGCGTTTCTGCCGCAGTTTATAGATACAAAGGCTTCAGGTCCTATACCTTTTATCATTTTAGGAATTACTTTTACAGTAACTGGACTATTGTGGTGTTTATTTGTTGCTTATTCCTCTTCCTATGTCACCAAAAAATTAAGAGGAAATCAAAAGGTAGGAATGATTCTAAATAAAGTAACAGGACTGATTTTTATTGGGATGGGGTTAAAGTTGCTTCAAACAAAGGCTCCTCAATAAACATGAATAAAAAAAATGCCCCCTTCAAGAGTTGTTATCTTTGCTTTAAGCTAATTTCTATATATTAAAAACCTCTTCAAATTTGAAGGGGTTTTTTGCATGTTATTTTGGTTTATCTAAAAATTTATTTTATAGTGAATGATCTATTTTAATCAATTGTCATGTGAATATGTCCTCCAATGACAAGGTTAAATCCATTCATTTCGTCATCGTAGCTTCGTTATCTTGCTATTACATTCCAAAATGCGTACAATAGCGTGCCTTCAAGGTTATACTGATGCTGGAGGTGATTCAAAGTGACATACGATTGGAAAATGAATTCGAAACAAACTAATTCACAATCAGATTCTTACAAGTGAATTACATCAGTATACCATTTGGTTTATAAACGAATGTGGAAGTATCTTTCGGAAGATGAGCTTTTCATTAGCTAGAAGATTTTTAAACATCTAGTCATCATTTGAAACTAAAATCGTTTTTATATTAGGTTTCGAATTTTTATGTGGTACAGACATTAGTTGAAAGGTAGGTTTCGCCTGCTTTGACTTATATCGCAAACTTGATAATTTATAAAGCTGGATTTGACGGGGGGATATTATGAAAGGTAGCAATCATTTTGATTTTCACAAGCTTTGGTTAGGACAGTCTATAAGTTTATTAGGTACTCAGTTTACAATAGTAGCTTTGCCGCTTTTTGCATTAGAGGTGTTACAAACAAGTGAAGCAAATGCTGCTATACTTCGTGGGGTTATATTCGTCCCTTATCTAATTTTTGGGTTAGTAGCCGGTGCTTTAATAGACATTTTTCATAGGAAAAATATTTTGCTAATTTGTAGTATATGTCAAGGAGTATTGTTTTTATCAGTATTCATACTGACTGTAACAAATATTATAACGTTCCCCTTATTGGTAGTTGTCATGTTTTTAAATGGAATATTCACCACATTTTACAACATCGCTATTCCTTCTTTCTTACCAGAAATAGTAACAGATAAAGACAACTTAAAAAAAGGAAATGCTCAACTAGCACTTTCAGAGTCTCTTTCTATAGTAATTGGTCCTATGCTAGCTGGAATCGTCATTACTCTAGTTGGATTAACAGGTTCATTCACTGTTGACGCAGTAACGTATTTTGTTTGTTTTATGTTTGTATTATTTATTTCAAAGTTTAAACCGCATACAGAGGGTTCTTTAAAAGACGTAAATATAAAATCCATATACCAAAACATATATGAAGGTCTGATATATTTCAAAAAACACCCTGTATTAGAGCCAATTGTGACATGTGGTGCTGTTTACGGTTTTTTTAAATACATACTAAATAGTATTTTAGTAATATTCCTTTATAAGGTAATGGGTCTATCTGAAATTGAAATAGGGTTTGTTGTAGGTTCAGCAGCGGTCGGATTTTTAATAGGTAATACGGTTCTCATGAAAAAAAGTCAACAAATTAATAATACAAAAATGCTTATTTATAGCGCTACTGTATCAGTTACCGGTTTGGCTTTTATACCGATAATGGGATATATGGGAACAATTTACGGTATAGTAGCCGCAAGTATTATACATGGTATGGGAGAAGGTGTATTTGGCCCTTACGCCGCAACTATACGACAACTTGCCTCACCAAATCACATGCTGGGCCGAGTAAATGCTGTACAGCGCACGCTTAATTGGGGAGCTTGGGCATTGGGAAGTTTTGCTAGTGCACTTTTAATTTCTATATTCGGGCTTCAAATTACATTATTTATAGGGGGATTTGGAACAACATTGTGTTTAGTGGCGTTGTTAAGACGAGGCATATTAAAAGGAACTGACATTGAATATACGAGTTCATTTTAGGGGAGCTGATATTGATGCATAAGGTATTAAAAGGAACTGACATAGAAAATAAACCACATATTTTATTTATAGGGGGATGGACAAAGCCTATACAAGATGCATTAGACAGTGGGTACACTGTTTCCTATATAGGATCTTACGCTAGACACATATATTTTGATGGATTTATCTTAGAAAAATGTTTCTATAAAAAAGAAATAGATACAACAAACATACCCTTATCTATATACTATGCTGAAGAATTATTTAAAGAGAAACCTTTTGATGTGGTTGTATCTTTCAACGAAACAGCATTAGATACGGCTTGTATAATTGCAAAGATTTTTAATGTTAAAGGACCTTCTTACAATGCTAATATGATAACTCGTAATAAAGACATGATGCGTGAAATTCTAGCAGGTAAAGACTTTTCGATAGATTCGACAGTTTGTAATAATACTGAAGACATTAATGAATTTTTGGATAAAAAAGATAGTGTTATAATAAAGCCGCCGATTGGGGCAGGGGGTAAAGGAGTATGTAAGCTAGACTCGGGAGATGACGTAGGGGTATTTATTGAAGAAAATGGTATTCAACTACCTGTTTTAGTGGAAGAGTATATTGCAGGTGATATAGTTTATACGGTTGAAACCGTTTCTTATAACAAAAAACATTCTA
Organism: Bacillus cereus group sp. Bc031; assembly: GCF_027716265.1. Classification (NCBI taxonomy): domain Bacteria; kingdom Bacillati; phylum Bacillota; class Bacilli; order Caryophanales; family Bacillaceae; genus Bacillus; species Bacillus cereus group sp. Bc031. Next base: position 27,672 of record NZ_JAQFUL010000014.1, on the reverse strand, counting down.
TACTTGCTATATCAGCTGAAGTATGTAAAGAAGATACATTTCTAATAAACTATACGATTATGCCGGCACCTATAGATGAATCTCAAAAACAATTAATTATGGAGAAAGTAATGATGTTTTTGAACGACATGCAAATGGAAAATGGCATTACTCATACAGAAATAAAGTTAGACAAACAAAATAAGCCAATAATTATAGAGTCTCAAGTTAGAATAGGTGGGGGCAACATCTGGAAGATGGTGGAACTAACAACTGGCATATCTCAATTTGGATACTATTATGATGCGCTAAATACTGAGACTATAGATGAATTTAGATGTGTACCTTCAAAATGTCATGCTATGTCTTTAAGCTTGATTCCAAAACCAGGTTGCTTAAAAGAAATCAAGTATAAAGGGCTAACTAACATATCCGAGGTCGTATTAATTGATCTAGTAGTAAAAGAGGGCGATACCATACCAACTATTATAGATAGCACGCAACGCAAAGGGGCTATATTATTTATGGCTAATGATATAAAACATATGTATGAAGTTGCAGAGGAAATATGTAACAACATAACGTTTGTTTATGAGGATTTCTCAGAATGGAAACCTTCTTTTAAAAAAATATATGTAAAAAGAAATGTGGCAAATGACTGGTCTATATAACAAAGGATAATTTAAATCACATGTCTCTATTAACCAAAAATCGAATAAAAATGTATTAGCTAGAGCCATGTTTTTTGATGAAAATGACGAGTTTATATAACGAGTCCTTCAAAATCAATTACAATGAGCCGGTTTATCCTTAGTAGGACAAAAATTGGCTTTTTTGTATGAAAATGTGCTTAGTGTGGTTTTTGTTCGAAATACTGGAGAAATCCCATTGCTATCATGTAAAGAAATACATTCTTCCCTAAAATGAAATTTTAGTTTGATAGCGACGAGCTACTGATTGTGGAAAATCTCCAGGCTTCTATTAGCTGCTTAGTTGAAGAATTTGTTCCATAGCTCTTAAGGTATTGTAATATAAATAATAAAATTATCTTTCTGCCATTCATTTAAGTGGCTCAATCTCTACATCTTATGAATTCCCTGAAAGTACTAAAACTATGCAAAATAATTAACCATCCTATGCAATAAAGTTACTCCATTAAAGGACCATATTGTGGTACTGTTAAGGAAAAGCGAGTAATTGCGTTGTACAAGGGGGGTGTTGGGGTGAATGTAATTGCGTGGTTGATCGTTGCTTGTGAAATAGGGTTTTGGGTTGTTATAACTTTAGGTCTGCTCACACGATATATCCTTAAGAAAAATAAATTAGGATTGTTTTTCCTAGCTTTAACACCTGTTATTGATTTAATTTTATTAGTTGTTACGGGTGTGGACTTGTATCGTGGTGCGACCGCTACCCAAGTGCATGCAATAGCTGCTGTTTATATTGGAATCTCAATCGCATTCGGTAGGAGTATGATTGAGTGGGCTGATATACGCTTTCAATATTATGTGATGAAACAAGGAGCGAAACCAGTTAAAAGATTTGGCATGGATTATGCAAAACACTACTTTAAAAGCTGGGGACAACATGTGCTTGCTTTTCTAATAGGTGCCGGAATTTTATTTGTCTTAATCTATTTAATTAACGATTCTTCGCGAACAGAAGTGTTGGCTGGCTTTCTAAAAGTATGGACACTTGTGTTGGGTATCGATCTTTTGATTGCCATAAGCAATTTTATTTGGCCGAAAAGGAAAAAAAGGTAGCAATTTAATAATATCGCAATTGGGCGCGATTGTTGAGCAAACACAGGTAGAAAAATGATTAAACTTTTTTATGAAAAATGATTCACTAGCAACAAAAAAACAAGCATTTTGATCGAGTTTTCTTTCGAAATATTTGGTTTTTTTTATATTGAAAAATCAATTTTTGTAGCATGCTTTTGATCAAACTTTATTACAAACCAACAGCATTTATGGCAAGCTTATGGGTTAATAATTAATCCACGGCGAAGGTATGTTGATTTACGTTAATATTGAAGACGTTGATGATCCACTAAGCTTCGCAAGGAAAGTTAGAAGAGCGTTATGCAATTAACTTATTTATTAAGTTAGATGAGCAATAGGAAAGGATCTTTCGATGGAAGATCCTTTCCTATTATTCGTAAGTAATAGATTATGCTAATTAAAATATCTCGGATTATTAATGCTTTTTCAATGGTTTCACTAAATACTTGAGACAGCCTCTTTCCATTTTTTGCTTCAAGTTCTTTCATACATAAGAAGAAGATTTTTATGAATTAGGTTTACTTGACTAGCAGACGAACGTATTTTTTGCAAGAATCGACATAATAATCTCCATTTTTATTGTAGTATCAGTGCTTAGTAGAAAATAAATATATACGACAAATTTTGACAAAGAAAGGATTGTATTTTTGTTATGCTATGAAAGTTATTGATTTGTAATGTGTATATAGAAGGATTTTTAAATGTCAAAGAAATTGTTATTATTTGCACTTATGAGTTTATGTGTAATTGCTTTAAGTGCTTGTAAAGGTAATGAAGAAAAGTTAAAGGGCGCGCCAAATGAGCAAAAAGTGGATGAAGACAAAAAAGTAGAAGAAGAAAAACGTAAACAAGAAGAGCAACAAAAAGTAGAAGAAGAAAAACGTAAACAAGAAGAGCAACAAAAAGCAGAAGAAGAAAAACGTAAACAAGAAGAGCAACAAAAAGCAGAAGAAGAGAAACGTAAACAAGAAGAGCAGCAAAGAGTAGAAGAAGAAAAACGTAAGCAAGAAGAGCAACAAAGAGTCGCTGAAGAAAAATGCAAGCAAGAAGAGAAGAAGGCTCAGCAACAGCAATCTACACAACAGGAGAGAACACAAAAACAAGAAAAACCGACACAAGCAACAGGTGGGAAACCAACAAGATCACAAATTTCAGTTGGTTCACATGTAGTTATTCAATTGGATAATGACTATAGTAAAACTGTAAGTGGCGTTGTGAAAGATATTTTGACACATAGTGAAACACATACATACGGCATTAAAGTTCGCTTACAAGATGGACAAATTGGCCGTGTTCAAAGTGTTAAATAATGAAAAAAAGATTTGACTACTTTTCAAATAAATTAAAAAACCCGGTTCTTTCGTAAAGGAACCGGGTTTTGCATTTTGTTGGTGCTACTACACCTCTATTGATTTATCAGATACAAAATAGATGTTTTTATAATTTGAAAGACGAGGAAACGAACTTGGAGGGAGTATTAGAAGCATGTTTAAGAAGATGAAATCAATGGAGAAAAGGAACTGGTTTTTAAATCTGGGCTATGGACCTATCCTCTCGTTCTAATCCACTAAAAAAAGAACTTCCCCATACCCATTAGACTACTAAGCATTCCAATTCCATTCATAGTGCCTTTTCCTACTGTAAGTAAGTTTCCAAGCATTCCTGGCTGACCGTAACCTCCGTTATTCCCCCATCCCATGGGACTTATCTGTCCGCCCCATCCTGGAGAGTTTCCGAAAATACCCCAGTTATTGTTACTGAATTTAAAAGCTTTAGCTGGCGGTGAGAGTAAGGCGGCAAGATGACCTTGTGCGAACATCCCTGTATGGTTGAATGGTTGAGCCCAGGGGATGGGAGGTTTTTGATAATTAAAACCTGCATGGCTTGGTAATGGGGTCCAATTAGCAGGATGTCCTTGTGGCATCATCCCTGCATAATGGATTGGCTGACCAAAAGAGAAGGGAGGAGGATCGGGAGTGAAAGTCATATAATTGGCTGGTGAATCCGAACCAATTGGATAGAAGCGACAACTCCAATCCTCACAAATCTTCAAACCACTCATTTCGTCAGCTTTATTTATTTGGGGCTGTGAATATAATGATGACATTGAATTTTGGTTATTATATTGTTCCTCGTTTTCCTTTGAATTCACATACCAATATTGGTGCATAAGCTTATTCCCCTTACTTTAAAAATGTAATGTTAGACTTAGCCTATGTAATATTTCTTTTTATGGATGGTTACATAACTAGATTTCCAAGCCTGTATTTAAAGGAATGGGTGTGTGGGCTTGTTGGTTTATCCCGCTGTTTGTTGTGGGCTGTCAGTAAAAAAACATGGATTAAAGGTTCACTTTATTTTAGAAGGGTATTTTCATTAGCTCTTTTTGTTTATTTTAGCCTAATGTAATTTCGGTTAACAAACGTGTTTACATATTCATTCAAAATTTTAAGCTGGGTAAGTAGAATTGCTAAAAAGAGAATATCCATTCGAAGAGTTTGGCAAAATACTGCAAGGGTAATAAATTCTCGTGCAAATATGCAAACGAGTTAAATTAATCAATGGAATTGATAATGAAGGGGTAAATCAATCTATGAGTGAAACGTTACATAAAAGAAAACCACCATATGTAATGCTTGTAATCCTTTTTATTGGGGCATTTGTTTCATTTCTAAATAACTCGCTTTTAAATGTGGCCTTGCCATCAATAATGAAGGATTTAGAAATTCAAGATTATTCAACGATCCAGTGGCTTTCTACAGGATATATGCTTGTAAGTGGTATATTAATTCCGGCATCAGCATTTTTAATAACCCGATTCTCCAATAGGAGTTTATTTATTACATCCATGTTGATTTTTATCCTTGGTACGGCTTTAGCGGCTGTAGCACCGAACTTCGGTTTATTACTTACTGGTCGGATGGTTCAAGCAGCAGGTTCTTCAGTGATGGGACCTTTGTTAATGAATATTATGCTAGTAAGCTTTCCGAGAGAAAAAAGGGGAACAGCAATGGGGATTTTTGGGTTAGTTATGATTACAGCTCCAGCAATTGGACCGACACTATCAGGTTATATTGTAGAGTATTATGACTGGCGTTTGCTTTTTGAAATGATTTTACCGCTAGCAATCATTAGCTTACTGTTAGGGATTTGGAAATCGGAAAATGTCATGAGACAAAACAAAAATGCAAAACTTGATTATCTCTCATTACTATTATCTTCTGTCGGCTTTGGCGGTCTGTTATATGGGTTTAGTTCTGCAAGCTCAGATGGGTGGACGAATAAAGTTGTCTTAACAACCTTAATCATAGGCGCTATTGCCCTAATTGCTTTCATTATCCGTCAATTAAAAATGAATGAACCGTTGTTGGATTTACGTGTTTACAAGTACCCAATGTTTGCACTTGCGTCTGTAATTGCAATTGTTAATGCGGTGGCTATGTTTTCGGGGATGATTTTAACACCAGCTTATGTACAAAATGTCCGTGGTATTTCGCCGCTGAGCTCTGGGCTGATGATGCTTCCAGGTGCGGTAATAATGGGAGTTATGTCACCCATTACAGGTAAACTATTTGATAAGTATGGCCCTCGGCTTCTTGGTATAGTAGGACTTTCCATTACAGCTGTTTCAACTTATATGTTGGCAAATCTGCAAATCGATTCTAGTCACACACATATTATCCTTATTTACACATTGCGGATGTTTGGGATGGCGATGGTGATGATGCCACTTATGACAAATGGCCTTAATCAATTGCCAACTCGCTTAAATCCGCACGGTACAGCTGTTAATAATACAGCTCAACAAGTGTCCGGTTCGATTGGTACTGCTATTCTTGTTACGATTATGAATTCTGTAACAAAAACAAAAGCTGGAAGTTTAATGGCTCATGTAGATCCAACAACCTTCACAGAAGCTACGAAGGCAATGGTAACGCAGAAGGCTTTGTTATCCGGAATTCAGCATTCATTCTATGTAGCGCTGGGCATGAATGTTGTTGCGCTACTATTAGTTTTTTTCGTTAAACGTGTAGATACAAGCGCGGAAGCTGTCGAGAGGTTAAATCGATAGAGCAAAATAAAAATCGAGATGATGATTTCTACTAAAAGGGGAAAAGAGATGAAAGAAAAAGTGAAATAATTACACAGAATGAAAAAGGATTTGATATGAATATCAAATCCTTTTTCATTAGCAACAGAGTATACTTGCTTATCGTATTTGTTTGAATTGACATGAGAAACTACTGGTTTTCCTAATACTACAACCTTTAGCTCTCAATTTCTAATAAACATTATAATAATATGCCTCATTGTAATATATTATTTTTTCTGCAAGGTATAAATCTAATGTCGATAGACGGTTTAGATTACCAACCTTATAAGTAATATCATAATCGTGAATAGTTAGGGAAAAGATAAAATAAGGTAATCAATTACATATCTTTATCCCAGGCGATTCATTACTATGTTCTTTTTATTGACTGGGATATTTTATCTCGCTATTTGCCGGGCAGTAAGACCCCCACCTCAAAATTCAGCGGAAGCAAAGAAGTTAGGTGGGGGAGCAACTGCTCGCCCGATTGGTGAGGGCTGATTAAAGTTTCACTTTATTTCATGCTTTTTGAAAGGGTGTTTGTAATGGATAAAAAAGTATCTGCCATTCCTCAGCCGAAAACATATGGACCGCTGGGGAATCTCCCATTAATCGATAAAGATAAACCGACTCTATCGTTTATTAAGCTGGCAGAAGAGTATGGTCCTATTTTTCAAATTCAAACTTTAAGTGATACGATCATTGTCGTTTCTGGACATGAACTGGTAGCGGAAGTTTGTGATGAAACAAGATTTGATAAAAGTATAGAGGGTGCTTTAGCAAAGGTTCGTGCCTTTGCTGGAGACGGACTATTTACAAGCGAGACTGACGAGCCTAACTGGAAAAAAGCTCATAATATTTTGATGCCTACATTCAGTCAACGGGCAATGAAAGATTACCATGCTATGATGGTCGATATTGCTGTACAACTCGTTCAAAAATGGGCACGACTGAATCCGAATGAAAACGTAGATGTTCCAGGGGATATGACTCGCCTTACATTAGATACAATTGGTCTATGTGGTTTTAATTACCGATTCAATAGCTTTTATCGTGAGACCTCTCATCCTTTTATCACTAGCATGACCCGTGCTCTAGATGAGGCGATGCACCAATTGCAGCGGCTGGATATAGAAGATAAACTCATGTGGAGAACGAAACGTCAATTTCAGCATGATATTCAATCTATGTTTTCTTTAGTAGATAATATTATTGCTGAACGTAAAAGTAGTGGAAATCAGGAAGAAAATGATTTACTTTCCCGTATGTTACATGTGCAGGATCCGGAAACGGGTGAAAAATTAGATGATGAAAATATTCGTTTTCAAATTATCACTTTTTTAATAGCTGGGCATGAAACAACAAGTGGATTGTTATCTTTTGCAATCTATTTTTTATTAAAGAATCCGGATAAATTGAAAAAAGCCTATGAAGAAGTAGACCGTGTTTTGACAGATCCCACTCCAACATACCAACAAGTTATGAAGCTTAAGTATATACGGATGATTTTAAATGAATCACTACGTCTATGGCCGACTGCTCCAGCATTCAGTCTCTATGCAAAAGAAGATACAGTAATTGGTGGAAAATACCCAATTAAGAAAGGCGAAGATCGTATTTCTGTCCTTATTCCGCAGCTACATAGGGATAAAGATGCGTGGGGAGACAATGTGGAAGAATTCCAACCTGAACGGTTTGAAGAGCTGGATAAGGTTCCTCATCATGCTTATAAACCATTTGGAAATGGTCAGCGAGCATGTATCGGTATGCAGTTTGCACTTCATGAAGCCACACTCGTAATGGGAATGCTTCTTCAACATTTTGAATTCATCGATTATGAAGACTATCAGCTGGACGTAAAACAAACATTAACGCTAAAGCCTGGTGATTTTAAAATTAGGATTGTACCTCGAAATGAAACTATTAGCCATACTACTGTTCTTGCGCCTACAGAGGAGAAACTGAAAAACCATGAAACCAAGCAGCAAGTTCAGAAGACTCCTTCCATTATTGGAGCCGATAATCTTTCACTTCTTGTTCTGTATGGCTCGGATACAGGGGTAGCAGAGGGCATTGCAAGAGAACTAGCGGATACAGCTAGTTTAGAAGGTGTTCAAACGGAAGTGGCAGCTCTTAACGATCGAATTGGAAGTTTGCCAAAAGAAGGAGCGGTTCTTATTGTAACTTCTTCTTATAATGGAAAGCCGCCAAGTAATGCAGGACAGTTTGTGCAATGGCTGGAGGAATTAAAACCAGATGAGCTAAAAGGTGTTCAATACGCAGTTTTTGGTTGTGGAGATCATAATTGGGCTAGTACTTATCAGCGAATTCCAAGATACATTGATGAGCAAATGGCTCAAAAAGGAGCAACAAGATTTTCTAAACGCGGAGAAGCAGATGCAAGTGGTGATTTCGAGGAACAGCTCGAGCAATGGAAACAAAGTATGTGGTCTGATGCGATGAAGGCATTTGGATTGGAACTTAACAAAAACATGGAGAAAGAACGCAGTACTTTGAGCCTACAATTTGTCAGCCGTCTTGGAGGATCTCCTCTTGCGCGAACATATGAAGCAGTTTATGCATCTATACTAGAAAATCGTGAACTTCAATCATCTAGCAGTGAAAGAAGCACGCGACATATTGAAATATCCTTGCCAGAAGGCGCTACATATAAAGAAGGAGACCACCTTGGGGTACTACCAATTAATAGTGAGAAAAATGTCAACCGAATTTTAAAACGCTTTGGATTAAACGGGAAGGATCAAGTCATATTAAGCGCAAGTGGGCGCAGTGTAAATCACATACCTTTAGACAGTCCTGTTCGTTTATATGACCTTCTTAGTTATAGTGTCGAAGTGCAAGAAGCAGCCACTCGAGCACAAATACGAGAAATGGTGACATTCACAGCATGCCCTCCTCATAAAAAGGAATTGGAATCATTATTGGAAGAGGGAGTTTATCAAGAACAAATATTAAAGAAACGTATTTCAATGTTAGATCTTCTTGAAAAGTATGAGGCTTGTGAAATCCGATTTGAACGCTTTTTAGAACTTCTTCCGGCGCTCAAACCGCGTTACTATTCAATTTCAAGCTCTCCACTCGTTGAACAGGATCGTCTGAGCATTACGGTCGGTGTTGTAAATGCGCCTGCATGGAGCGGGGAAGGGACATATGAAGGAGTCGCTTCTAATTATTTAGCTCAGCGTCATAATAAAGATGAGATTATCTGTTTCATTCGAACGCCACAATCAAACTTTCAATTACCTGAAAATCCAGAAACACCAATTATCATGGTTGGACCAGGTACTGGAATTGCACCATTCCGTGGATTCTTACAAGCGCGTCGCGTTCAAAAGCAAAAAGGTATGAAGGTAGGAGAAGCACATCTATACTTTGGTTGTCGTCATCCTGAAAAGGATTATCTCTATCGTACAGAACTAGAAAATGATGAAAGAGATGGATTAATCTCTTTACACACAGCTTTCTCTCGCTTAGAAGGTCATCCTAAAACATATGTACAGCATATAATAAAAGAAGATAGAATCCATTTAATTTCGCTATTAGATAATGGAGCTCATCTTTATATATGTGGTGATGGAAGTAAAATGGCTCCAGACGTAGAAGATACCCTTTGTCAAGCCTATCAAGAAATTCATGAAGTTAGTGAACAAGAAGCAAGGAATTGGTTGGATCGTGTGCAAGATGAAGGGCGATATGGAAAAGATGTTTGGGCTGGTATATGAATGTTTCTTAATTAAATAAGTAATATGTAACGAATGAACTTCTTTCGAATAAGTGAACAACTCATTTATAACAATCCCGTGTTTTTATTCAATACGGGATTTTATTATTTTTAATAAGCTGGACGGATACTGTAGGAAAAGAAAAAATCTCATATGAAACTAAAGCTATATAATCTTAGTTTGATGAGTACGGTGTTAAACACGTCATTTAAAATATAAACCTTTGCGCACTGGTTGAACAGTTTTTAGCACATTGTTAAATCGCTGGGGAATTTATTAAATTAGGTATACTTTCTATAACGTATGAGATGAACTCAGAGTCAGATTTGAATCACGGTGGACGTCACTGAATCACCCGCTTATCTTAACGTGTATTTTGATTCTACTGCCCCTTTTAGTATATAGGGGTATCGCCACATTGCTATCAAGTTAAGGTTTTACAGTACTTCCTAAATGGAAATTTTATTTCTCTATAGTTAGTTATTTTGAGAAATGAGCTCATTTTTTATTTTTGGGGTGTGTACTTTTCTTAAGTTAATGGGCATGGAATACCGTCAGCATTCCGAAAAAATATATGCTAGGAACATGCAAGATTTTATACAGTTTTTCGGATAATCCAGTTACAAACGAGAATCATAAAACTACGTTAGATTAGGAATGTATAAAAAATGAATAGATTCATAGAATAAAAAAGGAGGTTCCCTTGTGAAAGTATCGTTCCTCCTTTTTCCTAGCTACTGATAATGAAATATTACATTAATCTTATATGAATATAATATTTAAGTATTTAAATATCTTATTTTTCATAAAAATGATGGAATGTTTTTTTATTGATTTTATTTTGTTGATTCGGTGCATCTATTAGTTATGATAAAAGTTTTTTTGGAGGTGAATCATGTTAAATAAGAAAAAATGGGAAGGTCTTATATCAGATGATTTTTTGAGTGCAGCTGCATTAGATCCAAATTTGATTGGTCCTACATTACCACCTATCCCTCCTATAACATTTCCAACGGGAACCACTGGGCCAACAGGGAGCACTGGCCCAACAGGAAGCACTGGGCCAACAGGGAGCACTGGACCAACAGGAAACACTGGTCCAACAGGAAACACTGGACCGACAGGAAGTACTGGACCAACAGGAAACACCGGCCCAACAGGAAGCACCGGCTCAACAGGAAGCACTGGCCCAACAGGAAACACTGGACCGACAGGAAGTACTGGGCCAACAGGAAACACTGGGCCAACAGGAAGTACTGGGCCAACAGGAAACACTGGGCCAACAGGAAACACTGGACCGACAGGAAGTACTGGGCCAACAGGAAACACTGGGCCAACAGGAAGCACCGGCTCAACAGGAAGCACTGGCCCAACAGGAAACACCGGATCCACGGGAGACAGCGGCCCAACAGGAAGCACTGGCCCAACAGGAAGCACCGGCCCAACGGGAAACACCGGACCAACCGCAACAATCTGTATTAGAACTGATCCGAATAACGGATGTTCTGTAGCAGAAGGGATAGCCACATTAGCAGAGGGATTTGCCTCTCATGCGGAAGGGGAGAACACAGTAGCAAGTGGAGATGACTCTCATGCGGAAGGAAACTTCACAATAGCATTTGAATTTGCCTCTCATGCGGAGGGAGTATCCTCAATAGCAGGTGGAATTGCCTCTCATGCGGAAGGAGAAAACACAAGAGCAAGTGGAAGAAGCTCTCATGCGGAGGGGACAGATGTAGTAGCAAGTGGGGATGCCTCTCATGCGGAAGGGACTCTCACAACAGCAAGTGGGGATGCCTCTCATGCGGAAGGGACTCTCACAACAGCAAGTGGGAATGCCTCTCATGCAGAAGGAGAAAACACAAGTGCAAATGGGACCGCTTCCCATGCAGAAGGAGTGTCCTCAATAGCGGATGTGGATTACTCTCATGCGGAAGGAGAAAATACCAAAGCAAATGGGATTGCTTCCCACGCTGAAGGTTCAGTCACAACAGCAGTTGGAACTGCCTCCCATGCAGAGGGATCCCTTACAACAGCACTTGGAATTGCTTCCCATGCAGAGGGAGCAGACACAACAGCGCTTGGATTTGCTTCCCATGCAGAGGGAGCAAACACAATAGCAAATGCAAATTACTCCCATGCAGAAGGGCTAAATACCGTAGTAAATCCAATTCATACAGGTTCTCATATTATGGGGCAAAATGGAGTCACCAGATTCCCATTTTCTTGGCATTTAGCAAATGGTCTTGCTGTTGGACCATCCTTAAATTCCGCTGTAATTGAAGGGCTAACAGGAAATCTTTATCTCGACGGTACTGTATTCTTTTCTGCTGCTGCGGATTATGCAGAAATGTTTGAGACGGTTGATAAAAATCCAATCGATGTCGGATACTTTGTAACTTTAGACGGGGACAAAATACGAAAAGCAAACGCAAATGATAATTATATCCTAGGAGTAGTAAGTGCGAATCCAGCAATGATTGCAGATGCAAGTGATTTACGTTGGCATAATCTTTTCGTAACAGACGAATGGGGAAGAACTCAATATCATGAAGTTGTTGTGCCAGAAATAAAAGATGACAAAGGAAGAGTGATTCACCCTTCCTTTACAAAAAGTGAACCTATATTAAATCCTGAGTGGGACTCTTCACAAGAGTATATCCCACGTCTACAAAGACCTGAATGGGTTCCAGTTGGTCTTGTTGGTAAACTTCTGGTTCGAGATGATGGTACCTGTCAAGTAGATGGTTATTGTAAGTCCAATGATGAGGGAATTGCTACAACATCAACTAAAGGATATCGTGTTATGAAACGTACAGGACCAAATCAAATTATGATTCTAGTTCGCTAAAAGACAAACCACCATTAAACTCTTGGCTATGAGAAAGCCTCTAGTATACATTTTACTATTGAAACAAGAGATTTTAATAACGTTAGGATTGTTTCATACAAAACAATGTAATTTGTGTTAAATTGTCAGAAAAATAATCAAAATTTAAAGTGTAAAAAAGAAGCAACAAAGCAAATAACTGAAGTGAACCCGAATAGTGGTGTATGAAAAAAAACTTGATTGAATTCGCATGCTAAGTATGCAAAGTTAATCAAGTTTTTTCATTTGAAAATAAGAGTTCATTATTTAGAAGAAGTAAGGTGGAAGATGATTGAAATGCAAAAGGATGGTTATTCAAATCATACCATTAAACTCCATTAATATAATTGAGTTAACAGGTTTCATTAGATTGTTATTTTCTTCTTGTAACTGAAAAGATTTATTGCTGTTTCAAATGTATGTATTCATTCATAACCTTACAGTAAAAGGGGGATGATTGAAGGTATGGTGTTTAATGAGGAACCAATCTCTCAACAGCTTGCCAGAATTATCAGTGGCCAAGAAGGATTCGTTGGTGGAAAATGCGTGGCAACAATAAATCAGCATAAAATAAAGGCAACTATCTTAGGAAAACGTTTTAGAATAACAAATTCCTCCTCATTCAAATCAAGAGATAATAACACTGGAAGGGCATTATGTCTAGGACGGGTAGCGCTCTTACAAAAAAAGTCAATGGATTTATTGCTACAATTCTTAAACGAGGAATAATTGTTTCGTCTATACACCATGAGTGGTTATGTGATCATTTGAATTTAATTTACGTTAATATCAAAGACATTGATGATTCACTAATTTTTGCAGGAAACGTTAGAAGGGCGTTATGCACGTAATCAAATTCTTTAGATAAATGAGTGATTATGTTAAATAGAAGATTTAAGCGTGTTGAATAGTATATTTTGAAAATAGATTTAAGTGAATGATTTTATAAAAAAGAAGGCGTTCCATATTTGGAATGTCTTTTCTTGATGTTTTAGTTGCTAATGTAGGTGATTAATTAATTATATGTTTCTTATCTTGTGGCAATAAGAACTGGGTAAGATATCCTTAGAGGTGTTTAGGTTGTCTGTAAATTTCATATTTTATCAAATGTTATTAGAGCATTACAAAACGACAAGGGAGAAATCGTCAGAGGAATATATCAAATTATTCATTTCTTCTATAATATATAGAGGTGGTTTTGACATAAAAAAATAATAGGTAATTCATTTGACAATTAAAATGACCTACTATAATATATATGCCATAGCATATAATTAATAAAATGAATACATTCACTGTGGATAATTGACTGGTATGCTATACTCTTTTATATATTAATTTATAGAGGTGATATATGAACTTACATGATTTAATAGGCTATCTTGTTCATCGTACTGATGTGAAAATGACGAATTATTTTACAAAGAAATTAAAGCCTTTTGGAGTTACGCCAGAGCAGTGGGGGATTATTTGTGTTCTTTGTAGCCAAAGGGCCACTACTCAAAAAGAGTTAGCAGAAGCAATTGATAAAGATCAAACTACTGTCGTAAGAATGATACAGTCAATGGAGAGAAAAGGGATTGTAAAGAAGGATTTGAATGAGCAAGATCGACGTTCACACAACCTGTTTTTAACTGAAAAAGGTGACGAGTTAAAGAAAACAATCTTGCCTGTAGTGACAGACGCTCACCATTTCGTTACGAGTAATTTGAGCGAGGAAGAAATTAAAGTATTACAATCATTATTAAACAAATTATATGATACACGCTATTAATACTTGTTCCTTATTGATGCTATTCATAAGGAACAAGCTTTATTTTATGTATTATATATGCTATAGCATATAATTTGTTTTAAGGAATAGTGGAGATATCTTTATTTTGTATGAGATTCGATTCAGGATCACGTTTTTTCCTAGTACCAGTCAAAATTTCGTATTGTATATGCTATAGCATGTAAATGTATCAAATAAATAAGAAAGATGTGATTGCTATTTTAATATTAATCAATGTAGTAAAAGTTGTATTACTTCTGTTCTTTTTAATGACAGGTACGAAAATTATATCTGGGAAAATGGCAGATGAGTTTAAGCGATTTGGTTTACCTTCGTTTTTTAATTTCTTAACTGGAGCTTTTGAGATCGTAGGAGCGATTGGAATGTTAATAGGAATTTGGATTCCAACAGTAGCTTTATTAGCAGGATTGTTGTTAGGCGGTACGATGCTGGCAGCTGCATTAACTCTAATTGTACTAGCGAGAGATCCCTTTAAGAAAGCAATACCTGCGCTTGTTTTGTTTGTTCTTAGTTTAGGGATAAGTTTGTATCATATTTTTTAAACATAACTTAAAACTGTTTGCGTTCAAATTGCTACCGTTTTGTGGGTATTTTATAAATAGTATGATTTTCAAATTAGTAGTGGAATAATAGCAATACGAATGTAAACAGTATCATCGTTAGAATCAAAAAAATTATAATTAGTAAAAGAAATGGTAAGAATTTTATATTAAAAATAGGAGTGAGCAAAGATGGCATATTTATTACAAGTTGATTTTCCGTTTGAAGGTCCTTTTGGTGAAGAAATGGAAAAAGGATTTTGGGATTTAGCAAACAGTATTAACGAAGAAGAAGGATTCCACTGGAAAATATGGACAGAGAATCAAGAAACAAAAGAAGCTGGAGGCATTTATGTATTTGAAGAAAAACAAGATGCTGAAAAATATGCTGAAATGCACAAGAACAGACTTGAAGCAGCTGGTGTAAAAGATATTAGAGTAAGAATTTTTAACATTAATGAAAAGTTAACGGAACTGAATCGTGGGTATACGAAATAATTCCGTCAGTCGGAGCAAGCGTAAAAGGAGGGGGATAATCCCCTTCTTTTTTTTATTCTTACATTGATGGTGAGGAACTCGTACAAAAAAATCCCTATATAAATAGGGATTTGTGTATCGGTATATTGTTCCTTGGAAAAGGTTGTATGAAGTCTAATATATGAGAATTCTTACATCTGTGAAAATTGGACTGAAATAATTATTTATAAAAGAGTAAGACCCTTACTGGGAGGTAAGGGTCACAGGAAATGCAAATTTATTTGTAATTTGCTAAGTTGATTATAACACATATGCTTGTCTATACATGTTACAAAAATGTGAACATATCTGTTGATTAGTAACTAAAGATAACGAAGATTGGATGAATTAAGCTGTTTTTAAAGGGTTATAACAGAGAAAATGTGAGAAAAGACCTGATAACAGGTCCGTTTTTGTTATTGTTTTTCAGACTTCGCTTGTTCTAGAATGTATGCTTCTTCTTGTTCCGGTGTCGCTAATTCGTATGCTTTACCAGTGCTGTTATTGTCCCATTCCCATAATAAATTATGCTCCTCAACCGATTGAGAGAAATCGCCTTCATACCAACGAACCAAAATCTTGAGGTACTGTTCTTTATGTTGTAAGGTTCCACTATTACTTTCATCAATTACTCGACGTACTGTTTCGATGTTTTCTGGAGTCATTTTAATAAATCCTTGTTTTTCGTGAGATAAGACTTTTTGATGAGTCATTTTGTGCATTGCATTGATTATATGACGATCAGAATTGAGGTCAAGTATTACATCTTCCCCTTTAATTCTTTCAGTCTGCTTTTCCTTAACGTCTGAACCTGCATATGTACCGACTTTGTAACCAGTAAAAATACCAACTGCTATAGCAATAACTAAGCTTGATGTGATTTTAATCCACTTTTTCAAAATTTGTCCCCCTTTTATTGAAGTGTACCATAAAAGAAGAGCTATATACTTCCATCTGTCTGTATGATTTACATAAAGCAGCATTATCAGTAATCAATGATGCATAACGTGCGATTATATAAGCATTTATTATCCTGAAGATTTTAAAATAAAACCTATCTAATTATAGAAGTGATTTGAACGTAAGGAAATTGTAAGAAATGCATAAGAAAAAAGAAATTTTTATTGTGTAGGATACAAATATAGGGAAGCACAAAAGAGGGAGGATAAATAGGATTTATTTATACGAAAACCAAACTAGTAATAAGCGCATTCTAAATAAAAAATCATTTATGGTACTAACGTACATGTGAAAAAGAGAGGTTTTACCGTTTGTTACGACAGTATGGATAAAACCAGAATAGTAGTTTATGTGATGTTTGTAATTGAACAAATAAAAGATAAAATTGATCATTTATCTAAGGGGGCATTTTTTTATGGAAAATAAATTATCTGGGGTGTTAGCCGCTACTTTGGCTCTAACGATGAGCTTACCAACAGGAGCAATAGCGTCTTCTAGCAGTAAGACTTCGGTTGTATCTAGCCAAGAAGTTGCTAGCAAAGATTTGGAGAAGATTGCTGCAGAGAATGCTGCAGAGAATGCTGCACTGCTCACGAAGTCCTATGAGACGACTAGCGTACAGTATGCGCTGATTGATAATGGTAAACTTATTTTGTCGGGGCAGACAGGTAAGAACGACATAGAAGGGAAAGAACCACTAACTAAAGATACTCTATACGGAATTGGTTCAACCAGTAAGGTATATACGGCTGCGGCTGTTATGAAACTAGTAGACGAAGGAAAAGTTGATTTGGATGCTCCTGTTGCCCGCTATATTCCTGATTTCAAAATGAAAGATAAACGATATAAGCATATTACACCGCGTATGCTGTTGAATCACTCCTCGGGTTTGCAAGGTTCGACGTTCAATAATTCATTTTTATTTAAAGATAATGATACTTATGCCCATGATATCTTGTTGCAACAATTGTCCAACCAAAACTTGAAGGCAGATCCTGGCGCGTTCTCAGTGTATTGTAATGACGGTTTTACGCTGGCTGAGATCTTGGTAGAAAGAATCAGCGGTATGAATTTTACTGAATTTCTACATCAAAAGTTTACAGAGCCATTAAAACTGAATCATACGATAACATCGCAAGACAAATGGGAAGACGAAAAGCGGGCTGGACTGTATTCTCCGAAATACCAGGGACAGCTTCCTAGTGAAATGGTAAATGTGATTGGTACGGGAGGAATCTCTTCTACTGCAGAAGATGTGGTGCGATTCTCACAAATATTTATGGGACAGGGAAAAGAAATTCTCTCTAATAAAGCAGTCAAGGCGATGGAACAAGAAGAGTATAAAAAAGGAATGTGGCCGGGAGATAGCGAAAATGTGGTCAACTATGGTCTTGGCTGGGATAGTGTGAAACTATACCCATTTAGTGAATATGGGATAAAAGCGTTGACTAAGGGTGGGGATACGATACTGCAACATGCTACATTGGTCGTGCTTCCAGAACAAAAGATGGCAGCAGCTGTATTGTCCTCCGGCGGCAGCAGCATGACAAATCAACTGTTGGCAAACAAATTACTGCTAGCTAGGCTTAAAGAGAAAGGGACAATTAAGGATATAAAACCAGACAAATCCTTTGGCAAGCCAGTCAAGGCTAAAGTGCCCCAAGACGTGGTAAAAAAAGCAGGATTTTATGGAAATAGCTACAGCAATTTCAAAATAGAAATTACGAAGAAGGGAGAACTGTTTTTACCAACTAAACCGGAAGAAAAATATGTATATACGGCGGATGGAAGCTTTATAAATGAGAAGGGTACTTCCAAGCTTAACTTTGTCACTGAGAAGAATGGAAAAGTTTATTTGAGAGAGAGCACATATGAATTATCACCGGGATTGGGGCAAAGTGTGCTGACTCACTATTTAGCCCAGAAATTAGAAAACAATGTGTTACCGAAGAAAACAGCTGCTACATGGGCGAAGCGTGAGGGTGGCAAGTTCTACCTCGTTAACGAAAAATTTAATTCTATGAACTATCTAGGACAACTAATGCCTCTTAACACAAAAATTACGATTAAGGATGGGTATTGGGACGGCAAAAAAATTACAGGTCCGAATACGGCGACACATCAAATTCAAATTCCTGTGATGAATGGGCGGGATACAAAGGAAGCTCATTTCTATACAGAGGATGGTACTGAATATATGGAGATGGCCAGCTTTTTATACGTCAGTGAATCTAACGTAAAATCCCTTGATACAGGTCAATTATCGAAAGTTACGCTGCAAAAAAATGGGCATGCGAAATGGTTTACGATTCCGCAAGAGGCAGCAGGGAAAACGATGACTGTGGAGTTGCCATCAGGAAGTTCATTCGCGGTGTATGATGAGAATGGAGTATGCGTCAATTTTACTGTTGTTAGTGACAATAACAAAGTAAAACTACCAGAGAACGGAACCGTTGTATTTGCTGGCGCACCGAACTCAGAATTTACAGTCGCATTGAACTAGTTACAACTCGGGATAGACTTTAATAAAACAGTATTACTTGGAAAAGATATTTTATTTGTATCTTAAGTATTCCCTTAAATGATATTACATTTAAACTCTTAGCTTGATAGCAATGTGGCGCTACCCATTAAAAAAGAAATAGGAGTAGATATCCTATTTCTTTTTATTGATATAATAAAATGTAACGACTAAATCCAAAGTAATGATAATAATTAGAAGTAACAAGTGCATAAGTGCATCAGTTTTTCCGTTTAGTAAAGACTTTACAAAGAAATCCCATTCTGTTTCATAGGGAGGTTCTACCCAATTTCGTTGCAGTCCTAACATCATTCCATTTATGAAATAGACAATGCTTAATAGAATCCTTCCAACAAATAAAGCAGCTACTTTTATATTCCACTTCTTTATCAGTATTATATAAAGAAGTGGAAATAGTATAAGTACCCAAAAAACGACAATAAAAACTGTATTCATCAGTTTCTACTCCTTATGTGGATCATAAAGTTATAATCCCGTTAATTGTGGGCTGACTAAAGCTTCGTTTTATCTCTCCGTCTCAAAAAACTCAATCCATTCCCCATCAGGACCCGCGAAGAATAAGTAACGTGTTCCATCTGGTAATGTTTCGATTTCTTCTCCTAGTAAGAAGGTTACTGCATGTTTCTTTAGTCTTTCAATTTCATCCTCTAATGAATCCACTTTAAAGCAAATGTGATGTACTTTTCCTTCTGCCGGAAGGGAAGAGTTGTAGCCTTCAATTAATTCGAGTATCGTTTCTTTTGATTCTTCCACACCTAAAAAAGCGAGTTTTAAGTCTGGATTCGGGTGTCCCATTCTCTTAATGAGTTGTAAGCCAACTACTTCTTCATAAAATGCGATAGATGTTTCTAGGTTTGCAACCATAAGTCCAACGTGTTCGATTCTTCTAACTGGCATGTAGATTCCTTCTTTCTGAAAATTATATACAATATGTTATTGAAAATTAAGAAAATAAGCAAGATAAAAACCTTACAAATTTTAGCGTGTTATATGGTATAGTGAGAAAGTATGTTTGGGGAGAAGGAAGGAGATTATACGATGAATACACCTACTCAAACTCCTTCATTATCGGAAACGATGAAAGAGTGGCATTATGCATTAGCGTATGAAATTAAACATTGGAAAACGATAGGTGGTAGTAAAATTTCTATCATGAATGGTCGTTTTTTATATACAGATTATGAAAGTACAGTATACGTATTTCAGCTTATTTCGGAAGTAAGCTTACCTGAAGGTTCACCGATTCGAATTGAGTTCGATGGTGAGGAAGCGACAGGGGAAGTATTATCTGTACATGGATTAGAAATAGAACTGAAATTAAATGATTATATACAAGGTGAAATACGAGAAGCTGTTTTATACAGTGAACCGTGGCAGCTTTTAGAGCAACTGCAAGAGAGGTTGAAGGAAGCGCGTAAAGATAAGCTGAAACGTAATCGTATAAAGCGTCTTGTTGATGGGACGAGTAGTCCGAAACATATTGAGAAGATGAAAAATCCGAAAAATGAATTGGCGTATCGCTCGTTTTATAATCCGACAACGTACGTATGGGGACCACCTGGAACAGGGAAGTCTTACAATTTATCACGTATTATTTCGGCTCATTATCAAAAAGGAAAGTCGGTACTTGTGTTAGCTCATAGTAATGCAGCAGTGGACGTATTAATGAGTGAAGTAACAAAGCAAATTGAAAAGAAAAAGAAATGGACGCCTGGTGAAATTGTTCGTTACGGTTATAGTCAACACGAACATATACGAAATCATGAAACGTTACTTGCGTCGAAGTTAGTTGAAACGACGAACGGGTCTTGGGGTGAGGAGAGACTCTATTTAGAAGAGACACGACAAGAGCTTCGTGAAAAGATTTTATCGTATAAAGCAACATCTGCTGATAAGAAGCGTATACAAGAGATAGAAAGTGATCTTCGAAAGCAAAAAGCGAAAATTAAAGAAGTAGAAAAAGAATATATTGAAAATGCGAAAGTGATTGGTGCGACTTTATCGAAATGTGCTATTGATTCACTTATTTATGAGCGTACATTTGATTTAGTTGTCGTAGATGAAGTAAGTATGGCGTTTGTTCCGCAAATTGCATTAGCTGCTTCACTTGGAAAACGTATCGTCGTTTGTGGTGACTTTTTACAGTTACCTCCAATTGCGATGGCAAACCATGAACTCGTTCGCAAATGGCTTGGCGAAGATATGTTTTACCATGCCGGGATTGTGGAGTCTGTTAATAAATCAGAAGCACATCCGAACCTGTTTATGTTGCAGGAACAAAGACGTATGCATGCGGATATATCTAAGTTTACAAACTCATTTATTTATAAAAATAGAGTATACGACCATCCGTCTGTTTCAGAACGTAAAGAACTTGCGCAATTGCAGCCGTTCGCAAATGAAGCAAGTGTTTTATTTGATACGAGCCAAATGGGAGCTTTTTCGTTAAAAGACGCTGCTTCAGGATCTCGTTTTAACATTATGTCTGGTTTAGTAGCAATGCAAATGATGTTAATTGGACTGTTAGATGGTGTGCAATCCATTGGTGTTGTGACGCCTTACAGGGCGCAGTCTCGCTTTTTATCAACGTGTATTAGAGAAATGTTACAGAGAACGAAATACCAAAACATACCTGTTTTAGCAGCGACAGTTCATAAGTTCCAAGGATCTGAAAGAGATATGATGATTTTTGATACAGTAGATAGTTATCCGCAAGAACGACCTGGCGTATTATTCTTTGACCATAAAAACCATCGCCTCGTCAATGTAGCAGTGACAAGAGCGAGAGGGAAGTTTATTCAATTATCAGATTGCCATTATATGCGTAAAAATCTTTCGAGAAAACAAGCGTTGTCACAATTAACAGCTCATATAGAACGTCACGGAGATGTGTATGATCGCACGACATCAAGACAATTGTGGGAACGAAAAATATCGAAACGATTACGTTGGTTTATGGAAATGAATCTTGAGGAAACGAAAGGGCTATTAAAAGATATTTTAGCAGCAAAACGAAAAATTATTATTTCGCTTCCAAGTACAAAACAAGTGGATAAGCGAGTATGGCAAGCGTTAATGCGTACAAATGCACAGATAACAGTGTATAGTGACGGACCAGTTCCACTGAAAAATGTAAAGTTACAAAGACAAAATAAAGCTTTCCCGTTTATCGTAATTGATGATGAAATCTTCTGGGCAGGCGCACCGCTCACATCTCAAATGATATTTGAAGGGAGTACGGAATTTCCGTACGTATGTGCAAGACTGCAAGCACCTGAGACAATTGGTGTATTAAAAGGATTTTTAGATATTCGGTAAATTCGGATAGGAATTTCTTGACTTTTATTTGGAATGAACTTAGAATGAATATAATTTAATATAATTTTATGAAAATTCTTATCACGAGAGGTGGAGGGACTGGCCCTATGATACCTCGGCAGCGGATTCGTTATGAATACTGTGCCAATTCCAGCAAGGTAACTTGAAAGATAAGAAAGAAGCTCAGTTTGACTGTATATACAGAAGCCTCTTTCTATCCTTTAGAAAGAGGCTTTTTTACGTGAAAATAAAAGGAGGAAGAAAAATGGGAGCGACAGGAGTAGCGTCACAAAGAAAAACAATTGAAGAGAGTATCGAAAGAAATAAGGAAAAGTACATAGAAACAAGTCATGATATTCATGCGAATCCGGAGATCGGTAACCAAGAGTTTTATGCATCTAGAACGTTAAGTTTATTACTAGGTAGTGCAGGATTTCAGTTGCAGCACAATATAGCTGGACATGAAACGGGATTTATTGCGCGAAAAAGTTCAGGAAAACAAGGACCAGCAATCGCATTTTTAGCGGAGTATGACGCTTTACCAGGACTTGGCCATGCGTGTGGTCACAATTTAATCGGCACCATTAGCGTTGCAGCAGCAATCGCGTTATCAGAAACGCTTGAAGAAATTGGCGGGGAAGTTGTCGTTTTCGGAACACCAGCTGAAGAAGGAGGACCGAACGGTAGCGCAAAATCGAGTTATGTAAAGGCAGGCTTATTTAAAAATATTGATGCGGCGCTTATGATTCATCCGAGCGGAAAGACAGCAACAACGAGTCCTTCACTAGCAGTCGATCCACTTGATTTTCATTTTTACGGAAAAACAGCTCATGCTGCAGCTTCACCTGAAGAAGGAATTAACGCATTAGATGCGGTGATTCAGCTGTACAACAGTATTAACGCACTTCGCCAACAACTTCCGTCAGACGTGAAAATTCATGGCGTTATTACAGAAGGCGGAAAAGCACCTAACATTATTCCCGACTACGCCGCAGCAAGATTCTTCATCCGTGCAGCAACGAGAAAAAGATGTGCGGAAGTAACAGAAAAAGTAAAAAATATCGCACAAGGGGCAGCACTAGCAACAGGCACAAAAGTAAAAATCCATCAATTCCAAAATGAAATCGATGAACTACTCGTAACAAAAACATATAACGACATCGTAGCTGAAGAACTAGAGTTACTAGGTGAAGATGTAAACCGTAAAGAAAGACTTGGTATTGGTTCAACCGATGCAGGAAACGTTAGCCAAGTCGTACCGACAATCCACCCGTACATTAAAATTGGTCCGGATGATTTAATTGCACATACGAATGAATTTAGAGAAGCGGCACGTTCAGAATTAGGGGATAAAGCATTAATTACATCCGCAAAAGCATTAGCAAATACGGCGTATCGATTAATTACGGAAGAAGGGTTGTTAGAGAAGGTGAAGGAGGAGTTTAGAGAGGCGCAGAGAAATCAGGGATAGGTGATTGAAAGGAGTGGATGATCCACTCCTTTTTCTTTTTTGGAAAGCTGGTGCCTATCACTTTATTAGAACGACAATTTCTCCTCAAACTCACTCTTTAAAACAATTAAAGGAGACGATAAGCCGAATTGCATTAAAGAGTCTAAAAATGCAGCGAGAGAATCCATCGAATCGCTCATGACCTTCATCATATAATTAAATTCCCCGCTAATTCGATATAAATCAGTTACTTCAGGAGCAGCATTACAATATTGGATAAAATCAGAGCATTGGCTCGTTTTAAACATGATGAATGCTTGAATGTTTTTATTAATTTTAGAAGGCTCAAATTTTGTTCGGTAAGCCGCTATAACGCCTTGATCTTCAAGTTTATTCATACGCTCCTTTACAGCAGGTTGCGTCATGGATATAATTCGTCCTATTTCTGAAACAGAAATTCTTGCATTTTCATACAACAAGTTCATTATTTTATGGTCAATTTCATCTAGTTTTACTGCATTTTGCATTGTGTAGCCTCCTTATTTTATTTTTTAAAGTGAATCACAAACTATAACTATAATATCATAAGTGAACGAACTAAATTACCTATAAATATATATTTGAAATAATTGGTTTTTACATAAAAATATAAGTATAGGTTTTTATCAAACGTAAATTTAGGAAGGATGGAAAAAATGAAGAATCTTGATGGGAAAGTAGCGTTAGTAACAGGAGCGAGTCGAGGAATTGGTCGCGCGATTGCGATGAGATTGGCAAACGACGGTGCATTAGTTGCGATTCACTACGGACGAAATAAGTCAGCTGCAGATGAAACAATTTGTGAGATTGAATCTAATGGAGGAAAGGCGTTCTTAATTGAAGCAGATCTCAAATCAATTGATGGTGTCAAAAAGCTAGTAGAACAATTAAAGAGTGAATTACAAATAAGAGTTGGTACATCAGAGATTGATATTTTAGTAAACAATGCAGGGATAGGTACACAAGGGACGATTGAAAATACGACAGAAGAAGTTTTTGATGAAATTATGGCCGTAAATATGAAAGCACCATTCTTTTTAATTCAGCAAACATTACCGTTACTACGAGCAGAGGGGCGCATTATTAACATTTCATCAGCTGAAGTACGACTTGGTTTTACAGGGTCCATTGCATACGGCTTAAGTAAAGGTGCTTTAAATACGATGACACTGCCTCTAGCTAAACATCTTGGAGAAAGAGGTATAACAGTGAATACAATTATGCCTGGATATACGAAGACAGATATCAATGCAAAATTGCTAGATGATCCGGAAATACGAAATTTTGCTACGAATTCATCTGTGTTCGGACGAATTGGGCAAGTTGAAGATATTGCAGATGCAGTAGCATTTCTTGCTTCTTCTGATAGCCGCTGGGTAACGGGGCAGAATATAGATGTTTCTGGTGGGTTTTGTTTGTAGGGGCACTACTCCATACCTATTAAGCTAACCAAGTAAATTACTAGATATGAGACGACCCTCGTTTCATATCTGGTGATGTATAGAAAGGTAGGGATGCTAAAGAAGCCTATTCAATTGATACTTTTGTTTTATAATCAAAAGAATACCTCCAGTATTTTGAAAAACCTCCACGTTAAGATTATGAACGATTTTATACAGTTTTTTGACTGATTCAGTAACAAACAAGGAACCTAAAACTGCACTATAATAGGGATGTATAAAAATTATATAGGTAGATAGAACACAAAAGGAGCTTCCCTTGTTAGAGTAGGGTTCCTCATTTTTCCTTGCTAACAATAATGAGACATTATGTTGACTTAACATGAATACCATATACACTCAAAATCACGCGAGATATCGTTTAATTATAATGTTAAAATGAAAGAGGAGGTGTAAGATAATGAATAAGCTTTTAGGTTTCTTGTTTGTTGCGGTTGGTATGTGCTTTTTCATGTTAACTTTGACAATGAACATTCAGAATGTTACATGGGCTGTAATGTTAGGAGTGAGCATTGTATCTAATATAGCGGGTACAACCTTATTGTTCAGATACATTAATGAGTATAAGAAACAAGCAATTTAATTGTTTTTATAGTGTTGAAAAAAGCAAACTCCTCTCTGTTCGGGGAAGAGTTTGCTTTAATATTAAAAATTAGTTTCCTATAACGAATTTTACGTCAATTAACATCTTTTGCGTGGGACTATTTATTTTTTACAGTAGTAAATATTACATTTTACTTTTAGTAACTATCTTAGCGTATAAAATCCGCGTTTTGCCACCAGTCCCCTAAGTAGTTGAATAATCACTTTTTAGAGGTGTTGTATTATGATTTTTAACTGGAAACCAAGTTGGTATGAATTAGATCAAACTATAGTTGTAGGTAACACTGATTATTTTTATCTTGTTAAAGATAAAAAATCATTTGCAAATAATTTAATTAACAATGAGGACATTGAAGTGCGTGGAGAGGTATTAAAGATAACGCATTCTGAATTAGGAGAATTGTTAGGGATATATACAATTGGGTTAAGCTATAAGTTCTTTTTAAAAGATGGTAAATATATAGCAGTAGACGCTGAACAGGATATTGGTCAAATTGAGTATCCCATTGATTATAAAATAAATGATTGGAATTTTAATGTTGAAATAAATATTCTCGAAGTGACTGGTTTTTCATCACAACAGAGGCATGAGAGTTTATTAAAAAACGAAAGATTAAGGGTAGCAAAGGAAAGAATAGAAAGATATAAACGATTATTAAATATTGAATAAGATGTCTTAAAGTCGGTTTCCTAATTTAGAAATCGGCTTTTGGGGATTTTTTTATAACAAACGGTGTCATAACTTAATGTTACTAATATTTTGCTTAGCGTGGTTTTTTCAAAAATACTGGCGATACCCTATACCCATCAACTTAAGAATTTTCACTACCCTTAAGTGTAAAAAAACGTTATTCTTTCTAAAAAAGCTAGACTAGAAAGGATGACATTTTCTTATGAATCTCTCGCTTCAAGAAGAACTACAACCATTTGCGGAAGAGTTACAACGATATATTACACCTGTATTTTTAGAAGAACTTGCAATCTTGATAATCCAGTCGCATCACATATCTCTTGCCGGTTTTTTCGAAAGTGTATATTCCTAATCCACTAATATTTGTACAACGATAGCCTTTTTGTAATTGCTCATTCAGCCATTGCTCCTCTTTTTCTATATCAAAAAATATCTTAGCTTTCTTCATTCGATTCACTTCCTTCGTACAGGGATAAAATATGTAATAGCCTATTTTGCTCCATTTTCAAAATGGCACTTCCTTCCGCAGTTATCATATAAACTTTTCTCCGACCTGACTCTCTTGGACAGTATAACTGATTCATATTCATCGGTAATCTCAAATGAGATGAATAATATCATGAAAACTCTCACTTTATTCACCGTTTTTTTAACTGTTCCAACACTTGTATTTAGTTTTTTTGGAATGAATGTCTCTATACCTCAAACTTCATGGGGGGAAACAATTGTTTTATCAATAATTTTTATTATATGGATAGCGCTGGCGTTATGGAGAAGGAAAATATTCTAATTTATTACTACTTCAAAAGTATGAGCATCAGCAAGCCTTTTTACGTAAGGATTGACGATTTTTTTATAGGTAAGAAATTACGCGTGTTAAATATTTAACTTTATTAAAAATTGACTGATTAAAATAAAGAGGTAATAAAATGAATAATCTTGATAAAATTCAAGCAATGGTAATTTCCATTGGAAAGAAAATGCAAATAGAGTTATTTGAGCAAATACCAGTACCAAAACTTACAACATCACAGTTTTATATTTTAAAAATTATAAACTATTACGGTGCATTAAGAGCAAGTGAGCTGGCGAGAGAAATGAATGTAAAGCCAAGTACAATTACAGTTACAATTAATCGATTAATTGAACAAGGATTAGTCAATCGTTATCACGATAGAGAAGATCGCCGCGCCGTTATCATTGAACTAACAAAAAAAGACCTGCGGTAGTATGTCAACTGAAAAACAACAGAATTTTTAGTTATCAAAGTACTATTTATTTAAAAAAGACA
>NZ_JAQFUL010000013.1:0-89576 GCF_027716265.1 Bacillus cereus group sp. Bc031 | reverse complement strand
GCATGTATTAGGCACGCCGCCAGCGTTCATCCTGAGCCAGGATCAAACTCTCCAATAAAGTTAGTTTGTCTAGCATCATAAAATAAAAATTGACGTTTCACGTTGTTTGTTTCGTTCAGTTTTCAAAGAACTACTTAGTCGCTCATTTGCGACTTCCTTATGTTAACATCTTCGTTTTTCGATGTCAACTAAGTTTTTTAATTTCTTTTTTATCGTTTTCTGCGTTTCCGCATCAGCGACGGTTATTAATATATCATGCAGTACATACATGGTTAATACTTTTTATAAAAAATTTCACATCCCGTTAAAAGTTTAAAAACATGTTTCAAAAATCATTATAATCTCCCTTCCTTCTGCATTTCATATCTTATCACTTTACCATATTTCTGCACGATAGAAAATTCTAAATTTTATGTTATATTATTGTTATAGGAGCGTGGTGAGAATGAGCATTAAGTATTCAAACAAAATCAATAAAATCCGGACCTTTGCATTAAGTTTAGTATTTATCGGCCTCTTCATTGCATACTTAGGAGTCTATTTCCGTGAGAACATTATTATTATGACAACATTTATGATGGTTGGCTTTTTAGCTGTTATCGCTAGTACAGTCGTTTATTTTTGGATTGGTATGTTATCTACTAAAACTGTACAAATTATTTGTCCAAGCTGCGATAAACCTACAAAAATGCTCGGTCGTGTCGACGCATGTATGCATTGCAACCAACCTTTAACAATGGATCGAAATCTAGAAGGAAAAGAATTTGATGAAAAATATAATGAGAAGAGCTATAAATCATAGGCACATATGAGTACAGTAAGGAAAATGTATCCTTACTGAGCTAAACATTAAAAGGTGATTTCTTGGTTAAGAAATCACCTTTTGTATTTATTCTTAATTAAATTAGATCTCCACTGAACATTTTAACTCCTTCTGAACCTAACGTAATTCCCATATATAATAAAGAAAGAGGTTGACGTAAAGCCGTCAGCCTCTTTCTTTATTATATATTACGCCTTATGACACTCTGGACAAACGCCATAAATTTCTAAGCGATGACTATTAATAACGAAGCCTGTTGTTTTTGCAGCTTCCTCTTCAAGTTGTTCCAAACCTCCATAAGGAAAATCAACAATTTTACCACATTTTTCACAAATCACATGATAATGTTGACTTGTAACATAATCAAATCTACTTGAAGCGTCTCCATAAGTTAATTCCTTTACAAGCCCAACCTCTTTAAATACACGTAAGTTATTATAGACAGTTGCAACACTCATATTTGGAAACTTACCTTCTAATGCTTTATAAATATCATCCGCTGTTGGGTGCGTCATTGATTCCACAAGGTACTCTAAAATAGCATGACGCTGTGGAGTAATGCGTACACCCGTATTTTTCAGCATTTCTAGCGCTTCTTTTAATTCTTCTTTGACCACCGTCATGCACCCCGATTCTATACGGATTATTATTTTATAATTCTTATAAAGAGTGTACTCCTTTTCTTATAAATCGTCAATATTTCTACTATAAGTATGTGGTTTATTTTTGTATATAGCCTTATTCTTATGTATCTTTCCCTATTTTTTATGCATTTACAATAGAAAAAAAGTGCGACATAATCGCACTTGGAATACTATCATCTGAGGAGGTATGCCCTACACTTCACTTTATGTAAGACAATAAAATATGTATAGACACTCGCCTTACTTCTGTATATTTTATCTCCACAATGGATTTACTTTATATAAGAAAGAACATCTTCAATATGTCCCTTCACTTTCACTTTACGCCACTCTTTTACAAGCTCACCGGCTTTATTAATCAGGAATGTAGAGCGCTCAATTCCCATGTACTCTTTCCCAAAGTTCTTTTTCAATTTCCAAACATCGTATAATTCTGCTACTTTATGATCCTCATCTACTAAAAGTGTAAATGGAAGTTCATGCTTCTCAATAAATTTCAAATGTCTATTTGCCGAATCCGGACTCACTCCAAGAATAACCGTGTCCTTCTCTTGAAATAATCCATAAGAATCACGGAAATCACACGCTTCAGTTGTACACCCTGGAGTCATATCTTTCGGATAAAAATATAGAACTACATTTTTACCACGAAAATCAGCTAAGCGAACTTGTTCCCCGTTACTTCCCTCTAATGTAAATTCTGGAGCCATTTCTCCTACTGTGATCATTGTTATCACTCCTACTCTTTTCTTTTACTATAACAAATGCTTCCTTATTTTTCATTGTCTATTACAGACCTCATCACGAAAGCAAACGGTAATGTATATCCAATTAGCGCTTCTCCAATTGCAATCCACCGCCCAATTCCAATTGGAGATATATCACCATATCCAACAGACAATAAAGTAACTGCGCTAAAATATAAACAAATTTCAACGAGTTGAAAAGAGTGAGCGTTTAAGCTTTCTCCATCCTCTTTCAAAACTGCAAAACCCATTTCTTCTAATACAACATAACTTAATCCAAACGCAATTAGTACAGTTGTATAAATCAAAAATAATGTGGCTAGATTATACAGCGAAAAAAAACGCGTTGAATCTGAATAGGAACTCCATAACAATTGGACACTTCTCAAAATAGCAATTGCTACAATTAATAGAATAAATCCCCATAACATGTCCTCCACCTCATTTTATATGTATGAGACAGCCATTGGATTTATCCCTTAGAAACAAACAAGCTTTTATAATTAATTCCCTGCACCACGGTACCTTTTTACCCCTTGATTCCAAAGAGTAATTGCAATCGTAAAACAGATAACACCAACGAGCGGTGTTGCAAATGCATAGCTATTCCACTCTGTTTTTCTTAAAAAGTACGCTGCTGGATACACTCCGACAAACGCAAATGGTAAGACAAACGTTAAAATGAAGCGAATCACACGGTTATAAATATTAACAGGATAGCGGCCATAATTCCCTATGTTATACATTAGCGGCATAATCGAACTTTTCGCGTCCGACCAAAAACCAAGACTTGCAAGGGTAACAAATATTCCTCCGTATACAAGTGCGCCCCCTCCTACCATCAACAAGAATAAGAAGATATCGTACCAGTAAAAAGATAATTGCAACTCCACTGCTGCGTAGCCCATTACAATCATTCCCGTAATTGCTCCAATTAAAGATTCAAGCTCCATTCTTTCTAAAATAATTTGAAATAAACTATGAATCGGTCTCGTTAATATGCGATCCATTTCTCCTTTAATAATGTAACGATCATTAAAGTCCCATATGTTAAAGAAAGCTGAGAAAATGGCAAACGGCACTAAAAAGAAACCATAAATAAAGATGACTTCTTCTCTACTCCAACCTTTTAATGCTTGCGTATGTCCAAACACAACAAGAATAAAGATTAAATTAACAGCCTGTAGTGATAAATCAGAAAGTAATCCAACGATAAAATCGCCCCGATACTCCAATTTTGTTTTTATATATTGACTTGCATATTGCAAAAATAGTTTTATATATATCATCTCATCATCCCCCTTGTACAATTAGACGTTTTCTCGCCGTTCTCCACATGAGTACAATCGGAATAATAAGTACAATGGCCCAAATTACTTGGAATAATAATGCCTCATACAATTTACTTCCTTGTATACCTTCTGAGAAAATCATACTCGGAATATAACTAATAGCCTGAAACGGTAAAAACATCATTGCCTTTTGGGCCCATAACGGATAAAAACTAATTGGTAATAATAGACCTGAAAACAAATCAATAACAACACGTTTTGCATACATAATTCCACTATTATTAAATAAGAAGAATGTGAGCATTCCCGTCATTAAATTAATTTGTGTATTAATAATAAAACTAAATATTAAAGATAAGAAGAAATATAACCACGTTTGAAAGTTCGTTGTAATTTGCAATGAAAATAATAAGGTAACGATGACCATACCCGGAATGGAAAAGAAGGCAAAGCGAAATATTCCTTCACCAAGACCTTGCATCACTTTCATCCCTAAATAGTTATATGGACGTATCAGTTCTACCGCTACACGTCCTTCTTGAATCTCCATCGCAATTTCCCTGTCTATATTATTAAAATAAAAAGCACGTGCCATCCACGCAATTGCGATATACGTAGTCATTTGCGAAATAGATAAACTTTCAATATTCTCTTTTCCGCTATAAATTGCTTGCCATAAAAAATAATACGCACCGATATTAATCGTATAAATTAAAATCCCGCTATAATAATTTGTGCGATACGCAAGCATCATTAAAAAGCGAATTCGAATCATTTCAATGTACTTACCCATGTTTAATACCTTCTTCATAAATGTTACGAATAATTTCCTCTGTAGACACTTCGTTAATTTTTAAATCTTT
Source organism: Bacillus cereus group sp. Bc031 (assembly GCF_027716265.1). NCBI lineage: Bacteria > Bacillati > Bacillota > Bacilli > Caryophanales > Bacillaceae > Bacillus > Bacillus cereus group sp. Bc031. Next base: position 85,208 of record NZ_JAQFUL010000013.1, on the reverse strand, counting down.
AATTTGAAAGGCTTGTACCACTTTAGAAATAAGCATTGAAATAATAACTTCTTCATTCGGTATTTTGGCAATCCACGCGTTTTCCTCTTTCGCTTTCGACCAAACGACATGACTATCTGGCATAACCATTGATAAAGCCTGATAGGAAACTGGTGCGACAAACTGAAAATGTATTTCCTTCTCTGCTCCCCACTGCGTACGAAGATTATGTAAAGAACCGTCATACATAATATTTCCTTCATCCAGCATGATAACGCGCTCACATAATGCTTCAATATCAGTAATATCATGGGTTGTTAATAAAATTGTTGTTTTATAACGTTCATTCATTTCTTTTAAAAATTCACGTATTTTCAATTTCACAAGTACATCTAGCCCAATTGTTGGTTCATCTAAAAATAATAACGGTGGATTATGAATTAATGCCGCCGCTAATTCACAACGCATTCTTTGACCTAAAGATAACTTTCGAACTGGCTTGTCTAACAAAGGACCAATATCTAACGTTTCGATTACGTGCTCCATATGTTCCTTATACTGAGCGTCTGAGACACCGTACACTTTTTTTAATAAACGAAACGATTCTTGCACGGCAATATCCCACCAAAGCTGCGAGCGTTGACCGAAAACAACACCAATTGTTCTTACAAATTCTTCCCTCTGCTTATGTGGGTTCATCCCATTTACTAAAATGTCTCCTGATGTCGGAGTCAAAATTCCCGTAAGCATTTTAATTGTCGTTGATTTACCGGCACCGTTCTCACCGATATATCAACCATTTCACCTTGTTTCACAGTAAAAGATACATCATTTACTGCTGGTACTATTTTATAATTACGATTTAATAAATCGCGAAATGCACCCTTTAAACCTGGACGACTTAAATAGGCTGTAAATTCTTTACGTAACCCTTGTACCTCAATTACCGATTTCATAACCGGACCCCCTTCCTAAATGTCACAACGAATAGTTTACCCAACTGCCTTCTCTATCACAAACAATACGTCTTTTCGAAAAACATGTTAGAATAATACATAGATTTTTGTAAGGAGATGAATGGTAGTGAAATTCACAAAATCAGAAGCATTACATAAAGAAGCTTTAGAACATATCGTTGGCGGTGTTAATAGTCCTTCTCGTTCTTTTAAAGCAGTTGGTGGCGGTGCTCCTGTTGCTATGGAACGTGGAAAAGGTGCTTATTTCTGGGATGTAGACGGAAATAAATATATCGATTATTTAGCAGCATACGGTCCTATTATTACTGGACATGCTCACCCGCACATTACGAAAGCAATTACAACAGCTGCTGAAAATGGTGTACTTTACGGAACTCCAACAGCGCTAGAAGTAAAATTTGCAAAAATGTTAAAAGAAGCAATGCCTGCATTAGATAAAGTTCGCTTCGTAAACTCTGGTACTGAAGCTGTAATGACAACAATTCGTGTCGCTCGCGCTTACACAGGCCGCACAAAAATTATGAAATTCGCTGGTTGTTACCACGGTCATTCTGATTTAGTACTTGTAGCAGCTGGATCTGGCCCTTCTACACTAGGAACTCCTGACTCAGCGGGTGTACCACAAAGTATCGCTCAAGAAGTTATTACCGTTCCATTTAATAATGTAGAAACTTTAAAAGAAGCATTAGATAAATGGGGACATGAAGTAGCAGCTATTCTTGTAGAACCAATCGTTGGAAACTTCGGTATTGTAGAGCCAAAACCTGGCTTCCTTGAGAAAGTGAATGAACTTGTTCACGAAGCTGGTGCACTAGTAATTTATGATGAAGTTATTACTGCTTTCCGCTTCATGTACGGTGGTGCTCAAGACTTACTTGGCGTAACACCAGACTTAACAGCGCTTGGTAAAGTTATTGGCGGCGGACTTCCAATCGGTGCTTACGGTGGTAAGAAAGAAATTATGGAACAAGTTGCCCCTCTTGGACCTGCATATCAAGCTGGTACAATGGCAGGAAATCCTGCTTCTATGGCATCTGGTATTGCTTGTCTAGAAGTTCTTCAACAAGAAGGGCTTTATGAAAAATTAGATGAACTTGGTGCAATGCTTGAAAAAGGAATTTTAGAGCAGGCTGAAAGACATAATATCGATATTACATTAAACCGCCTAAAAGGCGCTTTAACTGTATACTTCACAACAAATACAATTGAAGATTACGATGCAGCACAAGATACAGACGGAGAAATGTTCGGTAAATTCTTCAAGCTTATGCTGCAAGAAGGAATTAACTTAGCACCTTCTAAATACGAGGCATGGTTCTTAACGACAGAACATACAAAAGAAGATATTGAATATACAATTGAAGCTGTAGGTAGAGCATTTGCTGCTTTAGCAAACAATAAATAATCCCGCCATTAAAAGGAAAAAAGAAGCACACCTTTCTTTTTTCCTTTTTTCTATTTCATAAATCCCTCATTAATAGTATAATTATTCATAATTATCTGTTTAATTTTATTTTATATCCTTACTATCTTTTGTATACAAGGCTGCTCACGCCTCAAATAGTAAGATTATTCAAACTTTCATAAGAGGGGGGATTGACGGATGCTCAATAAAACAAACACATGGACACCGTCTTTATTTCGAGATTACAAAAATGCGGAACACGATGCGTGTGGAATCGTTTCCGTTATGGAGAAACGAAAAATTCCTACAAAAGAAAATATTGACCTTTGCATACAATCGCTCGTCAAAATGAATCATAGAGCTGGTTTCATTAATGGCGAAGGCGATGGAATCGGTATTCACATTGATGTACCAAAATCACTTTGGAATGAAAAATTAAAAAGTAGCGGATATAATCCAACGATCGTGGATCATCCCCACTTTATCGTTGGACATTTTTTTCTAAACAAAAACGAAAATATAGTTAATTTAAAAAATCATATTCGTACACAACTAAATAACGAAAACTTTGCAATTCTTTTCGAAAGTGATGATGTAATCAACTCCGATGCACTCGGTCCACTTGGTAAACAAGAAGAACCTTTATTTTGGCAAGTTGCTCTTATCGCAGAAAATGAAGTTACAAATATTGAGCAAACATTATTTACAGTAACGATAAAAATAGAAGAAAATGAAGCGATTCATGTTGCTTCCTTAAGTCGTGATCACGTTGTATATAAAGTTCTCGGTGCTGGGGATACACTTGTTGCCTATTACAATGATTTACAACACCCACTTATTGCTTCAACTATGACACTAGGACATAATCGCTATTCTACTAATACATTATCTAACTTCTTTCGTGTACAACCATTTAGTATCCTCGGACATAATGGTGAAATTAACACAATTGCAAAATTACGCGATCAAGCTGAAATGATTCACGTTCCACTTACTGCTGGGGGCAGTGACTCCCAAGATTTAAACCGCACCTTAGAAACTCTACTTGTTCAATACAACTACAGTTTATTTGAAGCAATGGATATACTATTCCCGCCAATTATTAATGAAATTAAACTTTATGAACCACATTTACAAGATTTATATACGTATATACGTGAAGCATGGGGCCATTTTGCACAAGGTCCAGCTGGCATTATTTCACGTTATAAAGATGAAGCTGTTTTCAGCGTGGATTCCCTCGGGCTACGACCAGTATGGAAAGTAGAGACAGAAAGCTCTTATATTTTCTCTTCTGAACCTGGAGTTGTATCCCCAACTGAATATGTAGCAGAACCAAAACCACTCGCTCCAGGGGAAAAAGTCGGACTAAAGTGGAATGAACAAGATGAGCTTGTTCTTTATGAATATGACAAATACCAAGCTCAAGTATATGACCGTTTTAAAGAACGAGTGGATACTAAAGATTATCATTTAAACTTATCTACCCCTGAAACGAAAGAAATCCAAGGATTATGTGATTCTATGCAAGTTGACACAAAACAATACGTTGCTTTCGGATGGGATCGTGAACATATTCAGCTTCTTGAACAGATGGCAACAAAAGGTGTTGAACCAATTCGCTCACTTGGGCATGACTCACCACTCGCTGCACTTGATACTGATAGACGAAATATCGCTGACTTCATTAAGGAAAGTGTAGCTGTTGTTACAAATCCAGCAATCGATCACGATCGAGAAGTTGAACACTTCTCCACCCGAACGATACTTGGCAAACGTCCAAGTTTATTGGCTGATGCTAAACAGCCATTTGTAGTTGAGATGCTTTCCCCAATCATTTTAGAAGGAAGTGTAGCACAATCTATTGTAGAAGAATTACACACAATTACGTACGAGCAACTTATACAACTATTCAATACTCATAGCTCTATCGCTACAATCTCTGCTACATTCAGTCAGGCAGAAACTTTACAATGTGCCTTAAGTCGAATTAGTTCTGAAGCGATAACAGCCGTGAACGATGGAGCTTCCCTATTATTAATAGACGATGCTGACGCTCACCTAAATGGACGATTATGGATTGATCCGCATTTAGTTACCGCGAAAGTACATCAAGTATTAAGCGAAAATAAATTACGCCGAAACTGCTCTCTCGTTATACGTTCTGGTGCCATTCGCTGCTTACACGATATCGTCACACTGTATGGATTAGGAGCAGATAGTATCAATCCATATTTACTATTTGCAACCGTAAATGATGGGACAAAAACACCAATTACGAATTTATATCATGCACTTAATAAAGGACTGGAAAAAGTCATTTCAACAATTGGAATTCATGAATTGCGTGGTTACGGTCGCCTCTATTCTTCTATCGGGTTACATGAAGAAATCGCAAATATATTGCAAATTACAAATTTCTTAGGTTCAAATGATTTAGCTTTTTCTCTTGAATCACTTGCTGAAGATGCACAAATGCGAGCGAACGATTATAACAATCCTAAAGTTAGAATGCGAAAATCTTTTCATATATTCCCGCGAATTTGGAAAGCAATCGGCGATGTTGCAAAGGGAAACTCTTATGATGATTACCGTGAAAAATTAAGTGAATTAGAAGAAAATAACCCAATCGCAATTAGACATCTTGTTCAAACGAAAGAAACAAAACATGTCGTTCCGGCTGAAGAAGTGTCCATCAGTATTCAAAATCATGATTTACCATTTATTATTAGTTCCATGTCATTCGGTTCTCAAAATGAAATTGCCTTTCGTGCATATGCAGAAGCAGCTGATCAGCTAAATATGATTAGTTTGAACGGTGAAGGCGGCGAAATTAAAGATATGATTGGAAAATATCCACATACACGTGGACAACAAATCGCGTCCGGACGATTTGGCGTAAACGCCGAACTACTCAATTCATCAAACTTAATTGAAATAAAAATTGGGCAAGGTGCCAAGCCTGGTGAAGGTGGACATTTGCCAGGTTCAAAAGTAACAGCCAAAATCGCTGAAGCGCGTAATGCTACAATTGGCTCTGATTTAATTTCACCTTCTAACAACCATGATATTTATTCCATTGAAGATTTGGCTCAAATGATTACAGAAATTAAAACGGCTAATCAGCTTGCAAAAGTAGCTGTAAAAGTTCCTGTCGTCCCTAACATTGGAACAATTGCTGTCGGTATCGCTAAAGCTGGTGCTGATTTTATTAACATTAGCGGATTTGATGGTGGTACAGGTGCCGCACGTATTCACGCATTGCAACATGTAGGGCTTCCTGTAGAAATTGGTGTGAAAGCCGCTCACAATGCTTTATTAGAAGCAAATATGAGACATAAAGTAGAAATTTGGGCTGATGGTGGTATTCGAAGTGTGAATGATGCCTTGAAAATTATGCTCCTTGGAGCAAACCGCATTGGATTTGGTACATTATCCATGATTGCAATTGGCTGTACAACTTGCCGCGGATGTCATCTAGATACTTGCCACGTTGGAATCGCAACACAGATTGAATCTGAAGCTCAAGCGAAAGAACACGGATTACGCCGCTTCGTCCCGCGTGAATTAGAAAGTGCTGTGGCTGGATTATTACATTTATTCACTACTTTTGGCGAAGAACTAAAACGATTAACAGGAAATCTCGGCTATACAAATTTACAAGAAATTGTCGGGCGTTCCGATTTATTAGAACAAGTTCGAGGCAAAAATTTATTAAACTTATGTAATTTACTACAAACGATAGAACATCCATCTGGTACAAAAACAGAACACGTACTAGAAAAACAATTTGAAACAATTCATTCTCCTCATTCAAAAGAATTAGTAGGCGTTGGCGTAGAGCAACGCGTTATGGGTGGTCTAGAATCTTGTTATCGCGTTCGTAGTAAATTATATGAAGACACGAAGCTTGAACCACTTACATTAAAGTATACGAATGGCTCGATTCCTGGAAATGGATTAGGTGCTTACAATAGTGAGAACTTATTTATACACGTAAACGGCGGCGCACAAGATGGTATTGGTAAAACCTCCTTTGGTGGTGGTATTTATATAACAAAAGCAAAAGGAAAAGACGGTCTATATTATAACGGTTCTGTCGGAAAAGGTTTTGGATACGGTGCACAAAAAGGGGCGCTATACGTTCAAGGTAACGCTGATGCTCGCGCTGGCATTCGCCTCTCTGGAGCAGACATGATAATTGGCGGACGCATGATAAAGCCACTCCGCGAAAAAGAACAAGGGAATATAGGAGCATACTCTAATATTAAAGGTTTCGCTTTTGAATATATGACAAATGGGCGCGCGCTTGTTTTAGGAGATCCTGGTCCATGGATTTGTGCTGGTATGACTGGCGGTGTTGTTTATTTACGCCATGATTCAAGCTTAGGTTTAACAGAACAGGCCTTAAAAAGAAGAATCGCAAAAGGAGCAAATGTTACATTACAACCACTTAGTAAAAATGGTGTGCAAGATGTGACCGAGTTATTACTAGATTATATCCGTGTATTAAATGAACATGAGCAATACGAGGAAGTTGCTTTATTGACACCGTTATTCGATGATATGCAGCAACAGTTTTTTGAAATCATCCCGAAAAAAGAGCAGGCTGATCCATCTATCTCAACAGAGTGATATGCCTAATTTTCATCTTCAAGAAAAAAATTGACGAAGTACACTTCTCATAGTAATCTATAGTAACAATTTGAAACCTGCTGAAATTCAGCAGGTTTTTTTACTAAAAATTGATGTTTAAAAAGAATTAGGAAAAAGTATAAAATGAATCTTAATTTCTTATTAACGTCACTAAAATATCACTTGCTAACATATTGTAATGAATGTATAGTATCATGTTGTACATTCATTATGACAAGAGAAAGGATCTTATTAAGGGTATGAAACTTGGTGCTCGCATTTTAAAAACGGGTATTGCCATCACATTAGCTTTATTTGCTTGTATTTTACTTAACTTACCGAGTCCAGTATTTGCGGGAATCTCAGCTATCTTCGCTGTTCAACCGTCTGTATACCGTTCGTATTTAACTGCACTTGAACAAATTCAAGCAAACGTCATTGGTGCGGTATTCGCTATCGCATTCGCTACTGCTTTTGGACATAATCCTTTTATTATTGGATTAACATGTATATTAGTAATTGCTCTTACATTGCAATTACGATTAGAAAACACAATATCAATTGCTTTAGTAACAGTTATCGCTATTATGGAGTATCAAGGTGAAGATTTCTTTAGTTTTGCCTTACTTCGATTTGCGACGATTATGGTTGGAATTATTGCGGCTTCACTTGTAAATTTAGTGTTTATGCCGCCAAAATACGAAACAAAGTTATATCATCGCATCGTTGATAATACAGAAGAAATTGTAAAATGGATTCGAATGAATAGCAGGCAAGCTTCTGATTTTACAACATTAAAAACTGATATTGATCGTATGAAAGAAAAAATGATCAAATTAAACCATTACTATTTGCTGTATAAAGAAGAAAGAAGCTATACGAAAAAAGTAAAGTTCGCAAAAATTCGTAAGCTTGTTTTATTCAGACAAATGTTAGCGACGACAAGTCGTGCTTTAAGTACGTTAAAATCATTACATCGTACTGAAAACGAACTGCGCTATATGCCAGAAGAATTCCAGGAATCTATTCAGAACGAACTTGATTCATTAACACATTATCATGAACAAGTTTTATTAAAATTTATTGGTAAAGCAAAAAAACAACAATCTGTTGAAATGCTTGATGAAGTTGAAACAGGTAAACAGGAATTAATTGATATCTTTATGGAATATCAAAACAAGGATGATGAAGAGGCATATAAAACATGGCTACATCTCTTCCCTCTTATTTCTGCTATTATTAACTATAGTGAAGAAGTAGAGCATTTAGATTTACTTGTGGATAGCTTCTACACATACCATAAACCAGAAGCAGAACTCAAAATCGATGATAAAAAAGAAGACGAATAAAAAACAGCTCCTTTTACCCTAAAGGAGCTGTTTCTGTTATATGTTGAAGTTGATATAAATTGTGGTAATATCCTCTTTTTTTCATTAATTCTTCATGAGATCCTGTTTCTTTAATTTCACCATCTTCAATGTAAATAATCGTATCCACATGCGTAATCGTCGCCAATCGATGTGCAATTATGATCGTCGTTCGATCAGCAGCTAACGTTTGAAGCGCCTCTTGAATATATCGTTCATTTTCTAGATCCAAAGCGGAAGTCGCTTCATCTAATATAAGTAACGATGGATTCTTTAAAAACACGCGTGCAATCGCTACACGTTGCCTTTGCCCACCAGATAACTTCACACCGCGTTCCCCGACGACAGTATCATAACCATCAGGTAACTCAATAATAAAATCATGAATTTGCGCAGCTTTGGCAGCTGCAATTACTTCTTCCTCTGTAGCTTTCGGATTCCCATATAAAATATTTGCCCCGATTGTATCGCTAAATAACAAATTATCTTGCAGTACAATTCCAATATGACTACGTAAATTTCTCATATCATACTTTCTAACATCTATCCCATCTACATAAACTGTGCCTGAAGAGACATCATAGAAACGCGGGATTAAACTAGCAAGAGATGACTTCCCTCCCCCACTCGCTCCTACAAGTGCTACCTTCTCTCCTGGCAATATGGTTAACGAAAGGTTATGTAATACCTCTTTTTCATCCGAGTTGTAACGAAAAGATACATTATCAAATATCACTTCACCATTTAATTTTTTCGTTTGTACCGCACCTTGTACATTCACAATATCGTATTTTTCGTCTAACAGTTCAAACACCCGATCCATCGATGCGAAAGACTGTGTTAATGTCGTAGAGGAATTGACAAGGCGGCGAAGTGGACTATACAAACTATCCATATATCCAACAAAGGCAACCATAGTTCCTAAGGTTAACTGCCCCTGAATCACTTCATACGCCGCAAAACCGATCACGAGTAACGGCCCTAAATCTGTTAACGTATTTACTGCCGAAAATGTTCTCGCCGTCCAACTCGTATGTGTTAACGCTTTCGTCAAAAATTCATTATTTCTTTTTTCAAATTGCTTCCCTTCATACTCTTCTAATGCAAAGCTACGTGTCACTTGCATCCCTTGAATACGTTCATGTAAATACCCTTGCATCGTTGCTAACGCTTGTGAACGCTCTTTCGTCAATTTTCGAAGACGCCCGAAAAAATATTTCACTGCCACTACATAAACAGGTAAAATTAATAGCGCAACAAATGTCAATTTTATATTCATAGAAAACATAACAATGATAGCGATAGCAATTGTTGCCGTGTCTAACCAAACATTCATCAAACCAGTAATTACAAAATCCTTCGTTTGTTCTACATCATGAATGACACGCGAAATAATCTCCCCTGTTTTTGTATTCGAATAATAACGTAAACTCAACTTTTGTAAATGACCAAAAATATGTTTTCGCAAATCATATAGTATTGTATTTGCGATACGCTGCGCAAAATATTGACGATAATATTCAATCGGTGGTCTTAACACTGCAAAAATAAAAAAGGCAATCCCAATCGCTGTTACTAGTTGGGACGTCTTATCTTGAAGTGACCCTCCGCCCTGAATGACATCATCAATAATATACTTTAATAACCACGGCATAATGAGCGGGATGCCGAATTTAACTAGACCAATCATAATCGTAATAGCAATAAGCCATCGATATGGTTTAACAAATTGCAAATATCTTTTTATACCTTGCACATAATCCCCCCTCTAATAGGACAAACCTGCGGGGAAATCCCCTGCAGGTTTGTTTTAATTTCTGTACATTAAATATCTCTCATACCACATATCTACAAAGTCTGGTGCGAATGGCCCTTTTCTTTGATGAATCCATTGTGTTAGTTGTGCTACATTTCGTTTTAAAATCGTATCAATTACAGGTGGATATTGCATAATTTGACTATGTTTTTCATATTCATCTTCATCTAAAAGTGTATATGTCATATCTGGATACACTTTAATATCTAAATCATAATCAATATACTTTAACGCTTCAGAATCATATGCAAAAGGTGAGCTTAAATTACAATAATAATATACGCCCTCTTCCCTTAACATTCCAATCACATTAAACCAGTAGTTTGCATGAAAATAACAAATTGCTGGTTCACGAGTAATCCATGTTCGGCCATCTGATTCTGTCACTACTGTACGATCATTTGCTCCGATCACAAGACTTTGTGTCCCTTTTAAAATCGTTGTCTCTTCCCACATTCTATGAATGGAGCCATTATGTTTATAACTATGTATTTGTACTTTTTCTCCTTCTTTGGGAAATCCCATATATGCTCCCTTCCTTCAACTGCAAATGCCCTTTGAACTGCATTCACTTTTTTTCTATTATAACTTTTTTGTCGAAATTTTAAAACTAAAGCGATAAGACTCTATATTTTACACTGAATACGATATCCTTAATCCTATTAAGAAACAAGGATCTTCGCTTAACATTTTATAAAGGAAGAAATGAGAATAAAAAAAGTCCTTCCTCATTTCCATGTACAGAAGGACCTTTCACCTAAAGGCAACAATATATCTTATCCTAAATTTGAAATCATTTTTTCAGTTTCAAAAGATTGAATCACACTATTTGTTTGCTCTTCAAATTTCTCATGTAATAGCTTGAGCGCTAATTCTGTTCTATATATTTCTTGGCGGATAAAATGTAATTCCTTTTTATCGCACGTATCCTTTTCGCTCATTTCAATTTGCTGATACTTCTCTAGGTGAGCTTGTAACTTCAACAACTCATCCATCGTTTCCAATTGCTCTCCTACCAACTTATCAAAATCGTTCATTACTTACCCCCTTTTGGACTTATTTATCATTTATTATTCCTCATTACATATTTCTAATCTTTAACTTCCTTCTCCTTTGACTACATTTGTTGACTTATTAGAAGTTATGTCGTTCGTTTTATTTTCATTCCCATGACCAAAGCACAAAGAAAACACTTCTCTCGAATTAGAGAAGTGTTTTTCTTTCATTACTGATTTGAACTAGAAGATTGTGATTGTTTTGCAGCTGATTGTGCATTTTGTTTTTTCACAGCATGCACGTCTGTTTCAGTTGCAAATTCAGTACCATAACTAGCGTTTGCACTTTGTGCACCAGAAGCTTGTGCTTTCTTCGCTTCTGATTGTGCGTTTGCTTGTTTTACTGCTTGCACATCTGTTTCAGTTGAAAACTCTGTACCATAACTAGCATTTGTACTTTGAATGCTAGCACCAGAAGTTGCCTTGTTATAACCTTGTTGTTTTTTACTCATCTTTCTCACCTCCACAATCAATAATGTAACCAATTCAACTAGAAGCTATCCGTAATTTTCTTTTGAAAAAATTCCGCATATATCTCTTGTTACTCATTCAAACTATAGAAAATGGAGGTGGGAATATGTATGTAGGACGCGATATGACTGAACTAACGATGGTTTCAAAAAGTGAGTGGAAAGAAGATGAATTGGCTTATTTTCATCATTCATTACAACAGATTTTGCCGTATTTAAATGCAGAAGGTCAAAGTATCTACAAAGAAATTGTAATAGAAATTGAATCAAGAGGCGGCTTACAAGAAGGTGATGCTAGTTGGACTCATGGGACAAAAATTTCTTACGATTAAAAAAGTGTTCCCAACCTGGGAACACTTTTTTTGTTTATCCCGCTTTAATGGGCAGTAAGACCCCCACCTCAAAATGCAGCGAAAGCAAAGAAGTGAGGTGGGGGTAAGGCTGCCCATTAAAGCCCGATTGGTGAGGGCTGATAATCAGTGGGGATGAAGAAAACCCCCACTGATTAAAGTTTCACTTTATTGCATTGTAATTTTCTCAACACAATTCTCATAAATCGTACGATGTGATTTAGAGAAAGGTAACTGCTCAAATGCTTCTTTCGATACAAATTTCAATGTATCTGTTTCAACGATATCACCAGTTACTTTTCCGTAAAATACGAATATATCCCATGTGCGATGTGTAAATGTATGTTGTACATTCATTGCGTATTCATCAATAGAAATCGAGAGCTCAAATTTTTCTTTCATATAATCTGTAAGCTGTTCTTTCTGACTTCGAATCCCTTCGCCAAGTTCAATATTCGGAAACTCCCACATGTTAGCTAATAAACCGGTACTTGGACGTTTATTAATGACGTAACGACCATCTTCAGTTTGAAGTACTCCTGCAACGATCGGTACCATCGTAGGGGCTTTCGCTTTACTTTTTACTGGTAATTCCTTTTGAACACCTTCAGCATATCCCCTGCAATGCTCACGTACAGGACAAAGTAAGCATGCTGGATTTTTAGGAATACAAATCAGTGCTCCTAATTCCATCAAACCTTGATTAAAATAAGATGGATTTTCAGCCGAAATAATTTCACGCACAATCTCTTCAAACACTTTTCTCGTTTTTGGTTTTGCAATGTCATCCCATACTGATAAAATGCGAGATAATACACGCATAACATTTCCGTCAACTGCCGGCTCTGGTATACCATATGCGATACTTAAAATAGCACCTTTTGTATAGGGACCGACTCCCTTTAATTTCTCAATCTTCTTTACATCACTTGGCACAATCCCGCCATATACTTCTTTTACTTCTTTTACGGCTGCATGTAAATTTCGCGCTCTAGAATAATAGCCTAAACCTTCCCATGCTTTTAACACTTCTTCATCATCAGCATTTGCCAAAGCTTCTAGAGTAGGAAACTTCCCCATGAAATTTGCGTAATATGGTTTTACAGCTTCTACCCTAGTTTGCTGCAACATAATTTCCGAAACCCAAACACGGTATGGATCTTTATTTTTACGCCACGGTAAGTCGCGTTGCTCTTTTTCAAACCAACCAATTAAATCATTTTGAAACTGCTCTATGTTAAAATTATTTAATATTTCAAGTGTCAAACTTGGTCCCCCTCATTTTTTTGCATATAAGTACTATTATAAAGATTTTAGGAAAAAATTTAAGTAAGATGACATAGGAAATAGAAGGCAAAGGACTTGAGGTATCGAATAAAAAGAGTTACATTAATAAAAAACGGAGGTGGATTTCTATGGACACAGCCACTCACCTTGTTATGGGCGTTACTCTAGGCAGTTTGGCCACGTTAGATCCAGCCATAGCACAAAGTGATATTGGGCCACAAGCAGTTATGCTTGCTACAATTGCCGGCTCCAATATTCCTGACATCGATACAGTTTTAAAATTGCGTAATAACGCTAAATATATAAGAAATCATCGTGGGATTACTCATTCCATTCCTGCAGTGATTCTTTGGTCTTTCCTTATAAGTGGCATCTCTTTCGCCTTCTTTTCAGACGCTCCATATTTGCATCTACTACTTTGGTCCTTTATTGCCGTCTTTCTTCATGTCTTTGTAGATATTTTTAATGCCTACGGTACACAAGCATTACGGCCCTTCACAAAAAAATGGGTAGCGCTCGGCATCATTAATACATTTGATACCGTCATTTTCTTTATCCATATACTCGCAATTGCTTGTATGCTCGTAGGTTCCCATAAAGGATATACTGCCTTAGCAGCGTATATATTAATGATTGTTTACTACATCGGACGGATTATGATGCATAGAAATATAAGAAGTGTTGTACAAAAACGTTTCAAAAATGTTGAGAAGATAATCATTTCTCCTTCTTATCGATTTTATCATTATCATTTAGCAGTCGTTACAACCGATTATTACTACGTTGCTAGATGGCATCGTGGTAACATTATGATCTATGATAAGTTCGATCGGGTACCGTTCCCAGATAATGCTATTATGCGCGCAGCTAAACAAGATGAAAACATCTCAGCATTTTTATCTTTCTCCCCTGTATATCGCTGGGACATTTTCGATTATGATCATTATTATGAAGTTCGATTCATTGATTTGCGATATCGTAGTAAAGACTATTATCCATTCGTTGCGATCGTTCAACTCGATCATAATTTAAATATTATTAGTTCCTATACAGGATGGATTTTTAGTGAAGAAAAACTTCGAAAAAAACTGGAGTTACTTCCACATTAAAAAAAGCGACTTCAGTCGCTTTTTTAATGTTTCAAATGATCTTCTTGATTGATTAGATGGCTATATTTCGGATTATTTGTACGCATTTCATGAAGGCGTCCTCCATGATTATTAATCCATGATCGCACAACTTGTTCAGTCATTTCTTCTCCTTGATAACGACCTGATTTCGCATAAGTCGTTTGAAAATCTTCCCACAGTAATTCAACCCAAGCACGCGCTTGTGCATAAGAAAGCTTGTCATTTTTGTCTAATAGTTCTTTCGTTAATGCTTCATAAATATCATTCATGTTCTAATCTCCTTTACCTAATTATCCCTTCATTTCTAAAGGATAGTTTCTTCTATTTTGCACATTCTATAAATGATACTTCTTCAAGAGGTATCAACTGATGATGAGGAGGGCGTTCGCAATGGGTAAACAAGCCGAATTTTGGTCTGAGTCAAAAAACAACAGCAAAATCGACGGTCAACCGAAAGCGAAATCACGCTTCGCTTCGAAGCGACCTAACGGCACAATTAACACGCACCCACAAGAACGTATGCGTGCTGCAAATCAGCAGGAAGAGTAGTAACAAAGTAACTTAACTTCCTACACGAGGTGATAAAGATGAGCTACCGTGATCGCTTAGATAGTCGTTCTGAATTATTTAACCATACGTGGACTCGTCCGAAACATGCAAAAGCGCAAGTTAACGGACAGACGCAACAAACCCAGTCTCTCATTATCTTGGCGAATGAATGTAAAAAACGCCAATTTTAGAATCTCCTATCTCCTGTAACGCCTACCAAAGATGAAAACCAGAGAGATATTCGCTCTCTGGTTTTTATTTTTCTTGTAATAAAGAAATCGGTATTCCTATCTCTTCATTATCATTTTGCTTATGTCCCCAAGCAAATACCCCATTGAAATACGTAATTTCAAATAATATACCAGGTTCTTCTACTAATTCATACGTTTCACCAATATGGAATTTGTTTATGTCAGTCATATAAGCGCGAGCCATTGCTATCTTTCGCATTAATACATCGAACTCATTTACAATTCCAAGTTGCTCAGCTTTTATTGCTTGCTCTTTCAAAACCCCAATTTCTTCCCTTAGCTCATATGGTGTCATTTCACTGTAGCGTTTTGGCATATTCATTTTATTCCCTCATCCCTCTTCACGTTTCATTTGCAAAAATATCTCTATCTCATCAATAGAGAATCCTTTACGATATAACGCTTGTTTCATCTTATTTTCAAACGTCCATCCATCATACTTCTTATATTTCTCATAGTATTTGTTCCCATGATAGTGTAACGCTTCTTGTTGCTTTTCGTCATCTTTTTCGTCTTTCAATTCTTCTAAACAAATTTGAATCACATCTCTAGAATATCCTTTACGAACCAGCATTTCGTCTAACTTTAGCTTCATTTGTAAAAAGGAATGCTTTTGATAAGATTTCTTCTTCTTTTCTATAAGAATTAAAGCATTCTCAATTTGCTTTTCCTTCGGATATTCTTGTAAACTATGCGTAATAATTAAATCCTGAACACCTTTATTTAACAACTCTCTTTTAATAACCGTTGGACCTTTTCGATTCACATTACTTTGCGTTCTCGTATATAAAATAGCATACTCTTTATCATTAATATATCGGTCATGTAATAATTTCGAAACGACCTCAGAGATGATGGCTTGTCCAACTTCTTTTTTTCGTAAAAAATCTTCTATTTCTAGTTTCGTTCTCATTTGATAGGATAAATAGGAGATTGCTTGTAAATATGCTTTTTGTACCTCTTCATTGTACAAAATATTTCCTAACGCTATTTCATCAATTTCTAAGCCCTTTTGTAATCCGTGCTTTATTAAGATTACTTCGTTCACACTAAATCCGTATTCTTCACCTTGACCTTTATCGATATAAATATTAAACCGTTCTTTCGATCGTTTTTGCACTTCTATTTTTGTAATGACAGCCATACTCTCACCTCTCTATTATTTTAACATAGTCGAGGAACGTTTTTGCTTTTCAAGAATATATATAATGAGGAGGAAATAATTGTGAAAATCGCAATTTCTGGTGGTACCGGCTTTATAGGTAAATACCTTTCTACCTTTTTTATTCAAAAAGGATATACTGTTTATATTCTCTCACGAAAAAAAACTGCTGAAACTTCCGATCCTAACCTTCAGTATGTACAATGGACACCAGATTTACAAACCTTCCCCCTCTCTTCTATTGATGTAGTTATTAATCTAGCTGGAGAGTCTATTAATAGTAGATGGACAAAGAAACAAAAGAAAGTCATTTTAAACAGTAGAATTCAAACAACAAAAGGACTCATTAAACAATTGCAGGCACTCCCTACAAAACCACACACATTTATTAACGCAAGTGCAATTGGATACTATGGAACATCTGAAACCGAGTCTTTTACAGAACAGCATGTGACTCCTGGAAATGACTTTTTAGCAAATACAGTATATTCATGGGAACAAGAAGCATCTAAAGCACGTGCTCTCGGAATACGGACAATCTACGCAAGATTCGGAGTCGTATTAGGTCCAGACGGAGGAGCCCTTCCAAAAATGCTACTTCCCTATCAATTCTATATCGGAGGTACAGTTGGATCTGGAAATCAATGGTTATCATGGATTCATATAGACGATGTCGCTTCCATGATTGATTTCATCATACACAAAGAAGAAATTGATGGACCTCTTAACATTACAGCTCCTGATCCTATAAGAATGAAGGAATTTGGAGAAATCATTGCAACTATAATAAAAAAACCTCATTGGTTACCTGTCCCTTCATTTATGCTTCATGCTTTATTAGGCGAGATGAGCATACTTGTACTAGAAGGGCAACATGTATTACCTAGTAAAGCAATTGAGTATGGGTATCAATACACATTTCCGTCAATAGACCATGCATTACAAAATATACTTTCGCATACAATGTAGTACTTCTAAAACACAGTTTTACAGAGGGCCCTTTCAAAACTTTTATTTTCTAGCATCCGGAGCATTATTACACAAATAATCTTTCAGTTACTTTCCCTTACATTCCATTAACATTATAAAGTAACAGAAATGAGGTACCTATGAAAATATTGCTCAAACAAGCCATTGTCTATCCTATTACATCCCAAAAATTTCAAGGGGATGTACTCGTTATAGGAGAAAAAATTGCTGAGGTCAAGCCTTCCATTCAACCTACTCAAGATATGACAGTTATAGACGCACGTGCTCTTCATCTCTTACCTGGATTTATTGATGTCCATACCCATCTTGGTCTCTATGATGAAGGTACTGGTTGGGCTGGCAATGATGCAAATGAAACGTCTGAAGTTTCAACACCCCATATCCGTTCTTTAGACGGAATCCACCCTTTGGATATTGCATTTAAAGATGCGGTACAAAATGGAATTACAACTGTTCACGTTATGCCAGGAAGTCAAAACATTATCGGTGGTACGACTTGTGTAATAAAAACAGCCGGAACTTGTATTGATCATATGATCATTCAAGAACCTGCTGGCTTAAAGATTGCCTTTGGCGAAAATCCTAAAAAAGTCCATAGTAATGGAACAAAAGAGTCCATTACGCGTATGGGAATTATGGGATTACTTCGGGAATCATTTTATGAAGCACAGCACTACGGGCATGAAGCAGATTTTCGAATGCTTCCTATTTTAAAAGCATTACGCCGTGAAATACCCGTACGTATCCACGCTCACCGAGCAGATGATATTAGTTCCGCTCTACGCTTTGCAACAGAGTTCAATCTTGATTTACGTATTGAACATTGTACAGAAGGACACTTTATTGTTGAAGAACTTTCAAAACACAATTTGAAGGTTTCAGTTGGCCCCACGCTTACACGCCGTTCTAAAATCGAACTAAAAAATAAAACATGGGATACTTACCATATATTATCAAAAAATGGAGTGGAAGTTTCCATCACAACAGATCACCCCTATACACCCATTCAATATTTAAATGTTTGTGCTGCTGTCGCAGTAAGGGAAGGATTAGACGAAAAAACTGCACTAGAAGGAATCACTATATTTCCAGCGCGAAATTTACGTTTAGAGGATAGAATTGGAAGCATTGAGGCTGGAAAAGACGCTGATCTTGTGCTCTGGACCCATCATCCTTTCCATTATTTAGCCAAGCCTGTACTAACTATGATTGATGGAAAAATAATTTACAAAAAAAATAAAAAAAACTAGTTTATTTTTTTGACTAGATAAAGTATTATACGATTATAAACTGAATGAAACCATAATCAATTTGTGTCGTGATTATCATTTTCAAATTGATGAATGGGGAAGGCAAATGGTGCGCCACCAGCGTTAGAAACTGGTTCTAGTGGGTTCGATTCCCACCCCGAAATTTTTTAAAGATTGATATAAAAATTTCGAGGGTGGGGTGTTTTTTCGTCATGCTACCCTCGTGTGAGGAGGAGTTAGTATGTTGAAAAAACGCGACTTACACGACAGCCACGTTCTATACGAGTTAATGGTGGATCCAGCTGTCTTCCCTTTTGTGCGTCAAAAGGCTTATTCTTATGAGGAATATTTATTTTTAACGAAACAAACGATTGAAGCTGAAGAGCGTGGGGAATTAATTTCACGCACAATTTTAGATGAATGGGGTAACCCTATCGGAACAATTACTTTATTTGATGTGCAAGAAAAAGCCGGATTCCTTGGAACATGGCTTGGCAAACCTTATCACGGAAAAGGCTACAATAAATTGGCAAAAGATTCATTTTTTAGCGAACTTTTCTACGAGTTAGATATTGAAACGATCTTTATGCGTATTCGCAAAATAAATATTCGTTCTATTAAAGCTGCAGAAAAATTACAATATGTAAACCTAGCAAACGAAACAAGAAAAGCCGTTTATGATGAAATTAACGCAAATGAAGAAGTATATAACTTATATGAAATTCCAAAAGATCAATATACACTTGCTACAATGCGAGATACAACGTTCCAAGATTCTCATCACTTAAAAGAAGCATAATCTAAATTTTCAGAAATAATAATTAACCATTAACATTTTGATATATACGTATATCACCCCATGTCTTTGGAAACGATAAATAGTGACTTTAGGACACGAGGTGATTTGTAATGGATAAAAAGAAACGTGATAAAGCAAAAAACGCATTATCTAGTACACAAGAAGTTCTCTACCAACGAGAATTTCGTAAAGCAGATCGCGCAGCGGGTTATCGCTCGAAAAGTATTTAAAGTGAGAATGAATAATTAGAAGTTCTCCCCCCTAATTATTCATTCTCATTACATATTTTTTCTACGTGATAGAGTAGGAAAAAGGTTCCTTATAAATAAGGAACCTTTTTTATGTGGATAACGTTATCCACATAATTTATAGAATTGTGAATAAATTAGGCAAACCTTTCACCAGTTTATATATCGTAACGCACATCAAATGTTAGAATTGTGGATATTTTTCTAAAAATTGTGGATAATGTGGATATAGTTGTTAATATTCCGACTTTACTGTTTAATGAAAGCGCACTCTTCATGTGGATAAGTCTTTATCTTCGAAAATAATAAAGAACCCTCTTTAAACATACAAAAGAGGGTTTCATATTAAGTAAATGATTGTGCAAGAGCAGGTGATTTAATAGGTATATGATTCGGTTCTACATGGTTTTCTGCCAAAATTGTATCCACAATATGATCAGCTGGCTCTGGACGATAAATGCTTTTCATCGCTTCTTTCATTTGAAGAAGCCTCATATCATCTTGTAATAACGCCTCTGTTTTTGCAAAAACCTCACTATCATCACGAATGACAACTGCAGCCCCTTTTCTTTCAAAGTACATCGCATTTTCATTTTCTTGTCCTGGAACAGGCTTATATAAAATGACAGGTACTTGCAATGCTGCCGCTTCACTTAACGTAATACCGCCTGGCTTTGTAATCATACAAGAAGTAACACGGAATAGTTCATCAATATTTTCTACATAACCAAATACTTTTAATGCATCAGGATTTTTTTCCTGTAACCCTAACAAATCCTGTTTTAACGCTTCATTTTTCCCACAAACAACAACTACTTGTAAATCAGGTACTGACATAAATGATTGGCATAGTTCTTTTACACTTCCTAATACTCCATGAGCACCTGCTACAATTAGTAAAATCTTTTTATTCTTACATAACTGATATTTATTATATATAATATCTGAATTGATCTTTAACTCAAAACTACTACGAATCGGAATTCCAGTTTCAACAATTTGCTCCGCAGGCACACCAATATCAACCATAACTTCTTTTACGTGATCAGTTGCTACAAAATAACGATCTACTTCCCGATGAATCCATATTTTGTGCACACAGAAATCCGTTAATACGTTATACACAGGAATTGAAATACCTGTTTGCTTTTTTAATTCTGGTACAGCTATAATCGGAAACGTATTAATAACAATATCCGGTTTCTCCGCTTGTAAAAGTAATTTCAAACGTTTTCTTCCAAAATTAGCATACCAAGATGCTATTTTTTTATCATAAATTTTTTCCACGCCATAATAAAACAAGCGGTACAATTCTTTTCCTATTGTATAACTTTTTAAATATAAATATTTTGTAATATCGGTTATAACCGGATGTGATTCTCCGAACAAATCGCATACAATTACATCTTTAATTCCTTTTTGGCGAAATGTTTGTTCTAATGTTTTCGCTACTTGCACATGACCGTTTCCGTAATGTGCAGTTAATATTAAAACCTTGGGGTTTTTTATCAAACAAATCCACTCCTAGCTTATTGTTTCTCCATATTGCATATACGACAATAGGAAAAACATTTTCCTTAAAAATTACATAAACAGACTCTAATATTTCTCTTTCAGCTATGTACCTGTCGTGGATATGCAAAGCATATAAGATTGACCCCTTAATCCTATCTGTGCTCATATCTTTACATTATACTTTCCTATAAGAGCTTTCGCAATAACTTACAAATGTTCTCTATTCCATGATACTCACTCTTTTACTTCTTAATTCTTTTTACTATTTTGATTTCCCTTTACAATTATGTAAATTTCTCCACTTATTCCTTACAAAAATATGGATATTCTATTTTCAGTATACTCTTTTCTCCATATATACTCTAGGTTTTATTGTAAAGAAAGCAAAAAGCCTAACCCAACATTTGGATTAGACTGCTTGTAAAATATGTCTTGCTTCTTCTACATTTTTTTCAGTAGGCGGTTCTACATTTGCGAGTGGATACTTATGCCCAAGTGCCTCCCATTTATATACACCAAGCTTATGGTATGGTAGCACTTCAACTTTCTGAACATTAGACAGACTTTGAATAAAACTAGATAGTTTTTGTAGATCCTCCTCATTATCAGTAATGCCAGGAACTAATACGTGTCGTACCCAAATCGGTTTATTCTTATCCGATAAATAACGAGCAAATTGTAAAATATGTTCATTTGGTTTTCCTGTTAATTTACGATGTTTCTTTGAATCAATATGTTTCAAATCCAATAAAACTAAATCTGTGTACTCCATTAAAATATCTAGCTTATTTTGGAATTCTGGTTCTTCAGAATAACAACCACCCGAAGAGTCAATTGTTGTATGAATTCCAATTTCCTTACACTTCTTAAATAATTCAATTAAGAAATCTAGTTGTAATAATGGTTCCCCACCACTAACTGTTATACCGCCTCCGGAAGCTTCAATAAAAGGAAGGTAACATGTCACATCCTGCATTACTTCTTCGACTGTTATTTCTTTTCCTTTACCGATCTCCCACGTATCAGCATTATGACAATATTGACAACGTAATAAACACCCTTGTGTAAATATGACATAACGAATTCCTGGGCCATCAACAGTACCACAAGACTCTACAGAATGAATTCTTCCTTTTACCATGTTACTTCCTCCTTTATTGAAACAGCCTCCCTCTGCTATTTATAAAATGCAGAGGGACACTTTTTTCATTTACATGCTTTCATGCATTGTACGGTTAATTACATCGATTTGTTGTTCACGAGTTAATTTAATAAAGTTTACAGCGTAACCAGATACGCGAATTGTTAATTGTGGATATTTCTCAGGATGTTCCATTGCATCCATTAATGTTTCACGGTTAAATACGTTAATATTTAAGTGATGTCCTTCTTTTACTGCATAACCATCAAGCATTGATACTAAGTTACGTACTTGTACTTCATCCTCTTTACCAAGTGCTTTTGGAATAATAGAGAATGTATTAGAAATGCCATCTTGTGCATCTTCATATGGTAATTTAGCTACAGATAATAATGAAGCTAACGCACCTTTTGTATCACGTCCATGCATCGGGTTCGCACCTGGTGCAAATGGTTCTCCAGTACGGCGACCATCTGGAGTGTTACCAGTTTTCTTACCGTATACAACGTTAGATGTGATTGTTAAGATTGACATTGTATGAACAGAATTTCTATATGTTTTATGTTTACGAAGTTTATTCATAAATGTTTTCACAAGATTTACAGCAATTTCATCTACACGGTCATCATTGTTACCGTATTTAGGGAAATCTCCTTCAATTTCAAAGTCAACTGCAATTCCGTTTTCATCGCGAATTGGTTTTACTTTTGCGTATTTAATTGCACTTAAAGAGTCTGCTACTACAGATAGACCCGCGATACCTGTTGCCATTGTACGAAGAACATTTGTATCGTGAAGTGCCATTTCAATACGTTCATAGCTATATTTATCGTGCATGTAGTGAATAACATTTAATGTGTTTAAATATAGACCCGCTAACCATTCCATTGTCATATCAAACTTATGCATAACTTCTTCATAATCTAATACTTCAGAAGTAATCGGTGCGTACTCAGGACCAACTTGTGCTTTAGATTTTTCATCTTTACCACCGTTAATCGCATATAGCAATGCTTTTGCTAAGTTTGCACGTGCACCGAAGAATTGCATTTGTTTACCGATTCTCATTGCAGATACACAACAAGCAATCCCGTAGTCATCGCCGTAGTCAGCACGCATAATGTCATCATTTTCATATTGAATTGCTGATGTTTTAATAGACATTTTCGCACAGTAGTTTTTAAAGTTCTGTGGTAATTGTTTAGACCAAAGAACCGTTAAGTTTGGTTCTGGAGCTGGTCCTAAATTATCTAGTGTATGCAAGAAACGGAATGAGTTCTTTGTTACTAATGGACGGCCATCTAATGCCATACCGCCGATAGACTCAGTTACCCAAGTTGGGTCACCAGAGAATAATTCATTATAATCAGGTGTTCTTGCAAATTTCACAAGACGTAATTTCATAATGAAGTGATCCACAATTTCTTGTACGTCTTCTTCTGTTAAAGTACCATTTGCTAAATCTCTTTCAATATAAATATCTAAGAATGTAGAAGTACGTCCAAGACTCATTGCAGCTCCGTTTTGCTCTTTAATTGCTGCAAGATATGCGAAGTATAACCATTGGAATGCTTCTTGAGCAGTTGTTGCTGGCTTAGAAATATCAAAGCCATGAGAAGCAGCCATTTGTTTTAACTCTTGAAGTGCACGTATTTGTTCAGATAACTCTTCGCGTAAACGCATTGTATCTTCACTCATTACACCGCCAGTTAAATTTAAATCTGCTTTCTTCGCTTCAATTAAATGATCTACTCCATATAATGCTACGCGGCGGTAGTCACCGATAATACGTCCACGTCCGTATGCATCTGGAAGACCCGTAATAACACCTGATTTACGAGCAGCTCTCATTTCTGGTGTATAAGCATCAAATACACCTTGGTTATGAGTTTTTCTCCAATCTCTAAAAATACGACTAAGCTCTTTATCCATTTCGTATCCATAAGATTCACAAGCTTGTTCCGCCATACGAATACCACCATACGGTTGTAAAGAACGTTTAAATGGTTTATCAGTTTGGAAACCGACTACTTTTTCAGTCTCTTTATTTAAATATCCTGGTTCATGTGATGTAATAGAAGAAACAATTTTTGTATCCATATCAAGAACGCCACCGTTTTCACGTTCTTTCGTTGTTAAATCCATTACTTGATCCCAAAGTTGTTTCGTTGCTTCAGTTGCTCCCGCTAAGAAAGATTCATCTCCCTCGTAAACGTTTACATTATTTAAAATGAAATCGCGAACATCAATCTCTGCTTTCCATTTTTCACCTTTAAAGTTTTCCCATGCATTTTTAACATTTTCTAATACTTGAGTCATCCTAATCTCCTCCATTTTTGATTAGTACAGGACTAAGATTTTTTATATAACAGCTTACACACTTAGAATACTACTTTTTTACGAAAGTGAACGAAATAGTTGTGACATGTTTGTGAAATGTTGAGCAAATCACTATATACATAGTGTTAACTTCATTTTAAAGTCTTTAAAATTAACCCTTTCCTTAATTGTATTTTTTTGGTATTCTTATATACGAGTCCTATTTTGTAATATAAAAACAATACCCATTGTAGAGCTGTAATACTCTTATCTCCTAATCTGTTATAGTTTTTATAACAGAACAAAAAAGTGTACATATGTTGTACACTTTTTTGTTACCTATAAAATATCTCTTTTTCTATTTCCATCATGGAATCCACCACGACTGCCTGTTAATGCAATTAATTGCTCTAACCCTTCTATATGATCACCAATAATTCGAAGTACAGCTGGTGGATGACCTATTTTAGCAAAATGTTCACTGGGTCGAATACGGTTCATCTTATCGACTTCAACACGACTTACACATGCAACTTCAAATCCTGAAAGAATAGCTTTCACTTGAGCTACACACGGTGCCAGTAAAGATCTATATCCAATTTCTTTCAAACACTTACGACTAAATGCATTCGGTACAGCAATAAGAGAGCCTACACCTAGATCTTTTCTATCACAAGCTAAATTTAATGCATATTTAAATGCAGTTACAAGATGAAGTGGTACTCTTAAATCTAAATAATGATTTAGATCATTTAATGCAACATCTGTTCCATCTGCAATAGCTTTCGCAAAAGGATATAACTCACTCGCTGGAATAACAAAATCGCCGTCTATAAATAATACAATTTCTCCTTTTGCGAAATACGTTCCAAGTGAGCGCCCCACATCATTTCCGAGTGCTTCTTTATATACGATTGTCGTTGCTCCCTTTTCTTTTGCAATCGTTGCTGTTTGATCAGACGAACCATTTACAACAACGATAATTTCAAAAGGTTCAATTTTGCGAAGTTCTTCTATAACGTTTCCAATTGTTTTCTCTTCATCTTGTACAGGAATAATGACCGATAATTGCTTTCCCTTATACAAATTCGATGTAACGCCCCATCCTTGATAAAAATCTTCAAAATCTAAAGTATGATAGACACTATCTCTTTTCCTATTTCCATCATAATACCCTCCGCGCTCATCGCTACCTACTATTCGCTCCGCTACAGCTTCTATATGGTCACCTATCATCCGTTTTTCAGAATGAGAAAGACCCGTGCCATACGCAGCATGCTCGGTCGGCCGAAATTTATTTGGTGTAATAACGTCAATTGCACAATGTCGACTAATTCTCCATTTGCTTTGAACAAGACGTAAATGAGCGACAATAGGATTAACAAAACATTCATACCCAATGCTTTGAACAACTTCTTTCGTCAACGCATGAGGTACAGATAATAAAGAGTCAATTTTCAACTCCTCACTCTCTAACATTGCATTTAATATTTGGCGCCACACTGTCACTGAGTGCGGTTTTTGTTTCTTTAAAAATAACGCATCCAAATTATTTAAAACGATGTCGGCCTGATCATGTAAAATTGGATTTAGGAATAATTGTAACTTTGAAGTTTGAATAACAAAATCTCCATCTATAAATAGTAATACATCACCTATCGCGTGTTTTGCGCCAACTGCACGGCCCACATCATTCCCCAGTAGCTCTGTATACTTGATTACTTTACACCCTAAACAATCAGCAACCTCTTCTGTACCATCGTTACAACCGTTTGCTACTACAATAATCTCTACTGGATTTAATCCTTTTGCCGATTGAATAACGTCTGAAATCGTATCCACTTCATTACATACAGGTATAATAATCGATAGTGACTTAGCCATTGTTTTCTTCACGAAACCATTTAATAGTTTCTTTCAACCCTTGTTCCCACGTTACTTTCGCTTGAAATTGAACAAGTTCTCTTAATTTCGTTACATCTGGTCTTCTATTTGGAATTTCTTCAAAGCCATGTGGATATACCTCTTCGAAAGGAACTTGAACAATTTTTGAAGAAGAATTCGTTAATTTTTTTATTACTGCTGCTACTTCTTTTATACTCTTTTCATTCTCAGAACCTATATTAATAATCTCACCATTTACCTTCTCATCCATTGCTCGAATCGTTGCCTCTACCGCATCGCTTACATACGTAAAACAACGTGTCTGCTTTCCATCTCCATATACGAGAATGTCTTCTCCTCGCAGTGCTGCGCGGATAAATCTTGGGATTACCCCTGCATACGGACCATCTTTCGCTCTTGGACCATAAATATTAAAATAACGAACAATCGTTACAGGTAAACCTTCTAAAGCGTATCCTAAACATAATGTTTCTTCTAACGTTTTACAAATTGCATAACTCCAACGTATTTTAGAGGTTGCACCGTATAATCGATCTCCTTCTTCAGAAAAGGGCGGCTTTGCCTTACCATATACTTCTGAAGTAGACGCAAAAACTACTTTCTTCTTTCCTTTTAGCGCTGCTTGTAAAATGTTTCTCGTTCCATCAAAATTCGTTTCAATAAGCTCTATGCTCTTTTCCATTGTCGTTTTCACACCTAAAATTGCTGCTAAATGAAACACTACATCATGTTGATTTACTAATTCATAAATAGAATTTTTATCTAAAACACTTATTGGAATAACCCGAATTTCTTTCATTAACTCATCATGATATTTATTTTTCCCTTTATAGAAGTTATCAACGATAGTGACATCATAACCTCTTTTCACCAGCTCTTCAGCTAAATGCGATCCAATAAATCCTGCTCCACCTGTGATTAAACATTTCTTACTCATACACTCACCTTCTTTATAATTCCACGTGTATCTACGACTTGCTTTATCCCTTTAAAAACCTTCCAATCGATATTAGAGTGGTCTGTTAAAATTAAAATACAATCCGCTTGTTTAACGACTTGTTCATCCAAAGAAACAGATTGATACACCTTATCTCCAAATTTTGCAGAAGAAATATATGGATCGTGATACGCTATCTCATATCCTGCTTTTATTAACAATTCAATAATTGGCAACGCTGGCGATTCTCTTAAGTCATTTACATCTTTTTTATATGCAATCCCTACAATTAAAACCGTTGCAGGTGATTGCACCACACCTTTTACTTTCCGGACCACTTTCTCTGGCATTTCCTCATTAATTACATGTGCCGCCTCAATTAATTGACTAATTGCTCCATTCTTTTTTATTCTCCACTGGAAATATAAAGGATCTACCGGAATACAGTGTCCCCCTATCCCTGGTCCTGGCCAATATGGAGTAAACCCAAATGGTTTTGTAGATGCCGCTTCAAGTGCCTCATAAAAATCAATTCCTAAACTTTCACATAGTGTATTTAACTCATTTACTAATGAAATATTGACTAAGCGCTGAATATTTTCAAATAGCTTACACATTTCTGCTACTTTTGGGGAGCTAACTGGAACAACTACATCAAATATAGTGCTATACAAAGCCTGTACTTTTTGTTTACACATTTCTGTTTGTCCACTAATGACTTTTGGAATCGTTTGAACTGAATATTGACTATTAGCTGGGTCAATTCTCTCAGGAGAATACCCAATATAGAAATCTTCTCCTACCTTTTTTCCTGTTTGAGAAATAATCGGAATAATAACTTCCTCGAGCGTACCTGGATATGTGGAACTTTCGAAAATGAAGGTTTGTCCTTTTTGAAGGTTTTGTTGTATATAATGCGAAGCTGAAATGAGGGCACTTAAGTCCGGTTCTCTTTGTTCATTAATTGGAGTTGGGACAGTGACAATAACATAATCACTATTTTGAAAATCAGCAATACCTTGATCCGGTGTATTGACTATTAATTTTTTTCTAGTCAATAAACTCTGTAACACTTTAGAAGAAACATCTGGAATATAACTTTCTCCCTGTATAATTGATTCTATTTTTCTAGTATCTTTATCTAATCCAAGCACTGTATGTCCTCTCTCTGCAAAATGAACTGCCAAAGGAAGACCAACATATCCTAATCCGATAATGGCAACTGTACTACTAACATTCATCTGTATTCTCTTCTTCCTTTCTCAATTGTTGAATGATATTTCTATTCCGCTCTCCATCTGTAAAACCCCCGCGCTCGTCTGTGGATTGCAATAAATATGCAATCGCCTCAAGTTGATCACCGAAAATACGATCAAATGCTGGAATACGCCCATTTACAAATCCATGTTGCTCTGGGCGTACTCGATTTGTTTTTATGACATCTACAAAGTCTACCGCTGTAATAGAAAATCCCTCCAAAATAGCTTTCATTTGAGCGAATGGTGGAATGATAAGAGAATCATATCCGATTTTCTCTATTACCTTTTTATGCATAGCATGTGGTACTGCCGTTAATGAGTTATTCCATAAATCTGGTCGTTTCGCTACCAAATTCACAAAATATTTTCCCATGCTAATTGGGTCTGCCGGATGAAACATATCTAATAAACACTGTAAATCATTCAATGCCACATCATTTCCATCTTCGATAGCATGTAAAAATGGAATTAGTTTTTCCCCTGGAATAACAAAATCACCATCGACAAATAAACAAATATCGGCCGTAGCATGCATAGCTCCTATCGCTCGGGCTACATTATGTCCAAGCGCTTCCTCAAATTCAATAACAATGACATTCTCTAGCTTTGCTTGTTTAACTGTCTCAACGTCCGCTCCATTCGCAACAACTATAATTTCATCTACACCTGATTTTTTCACTTCTTGTATAACAGATCTTATAGTCATCTTTTCTTCTGATACTGGGATAATTGCACTATATTTCGCTTTTTTCTTTTGTAATAAAACTGGTTTATACTTTCCTATAAATTCTCTATCCCTCTTTCCTTCCAAAAAGCCGCCACGCTTACCATATATTTCGATTACGTATTGCAAAGCACGTAAATGATCCCCCATAATACGGCTAGTCGCTTTCGGATAAGGAGAACCGGGTGATGTACCAGTATGAACAGGACGCACTTTATTTGTATGAATGACATCGACTGAAGCCATATCGACAATATCTACTCCTCTAGACATCGCCATCGCTTGAAATAGTGCTGGATCCGCTAAATTCCACCAACCAAACTTCTGAATAACTTCCCTACTCATTGCATGCGGAATTGCGATTAAAGATCCAACAACAAGCTCTTTTTTATTCAAATAACGATTCAACATAAATTTTCCAACTGTCGTATAATGCGGTCTCATCTTTAAATAAACGGACCATGTTAAATTATTCACAACAATTTGGTGGCCTTGCTGAATGCCTTTTATAAAACGTTGCAGCTCTCTATGATCAATGACGATATCACCATCTAAAAACAAAACAATGTCGCCTTTCGCTTCTCTTGCACCAATTGCCCGTCCAACATCATTACCAAGAGAATATTTATAATAAATGACATGGCAATGATGTTGTAAGGCTATTTCTTTTGTTCCATCTGTCGACCCATTATCTACTACGATAATTTCATATGGTTTCAATTTCTCCACTTCTACTAAGACTTGTGATAAAGTACTCGCTTCATTATGCGCCGGAATAATAACTGATACCCTCATACTTGTACCACGCTTACCCTTCCAAGCGAACATAAGAAATGATAGGAATACGTACAACTACATCTTCCGGTGGTCCATAAGAAGGAGAAGTACGAACACTTACTGCCCCGTCTGTCACAGATAACAAAATACCCGCAACAATTTCGACCGCTGTCACAACTTGCACTAGCTCACCAACATGGTTACGTAATTCTTCAGTAAATAACATATATAAGTCTCCTTTCTTACGCTTCTTTAATTGATATAATACTTGTAAATGGTAATAAAACTTCTGTTCCTATTCCTTCTTGCAGTGTTAAGAAATCATCACCAACTGCTACAATTACACCTGTTAACTGTCCAACTGTCACCGTAATTTCTACATTTTTACCTAAATACTGCTCTGCAATTTCTTTAAAAGGTGATGTATTACATTCTTTTAAAATGTTACAAATAATAGATTGAAATCTACTTGATTCAATAAATTCTTCCGTAGCTTGCTTGGAGTTTCTTTGAATAAACCTCGCGAAGTTTTGCGAAAACAAAAGTCGTTCCACAGCAGGCAATAACTTATTATCTAAAAAATAATCTAATTGTCTATTAAACAATCTCGATAACTTTTTCCAATACTTACCGAATAAACACATACACTTCTCCTCCTATTATTTTTAAATTATAAAAATATATCCATACATCTTAATGTATACAAAGCAGACTCTTTTTGTGATAGGTAAGACATACATTTTTCAACGAAACAATATGTTCTAATCACATAAAAAAAAGACTACCTAAAAAGATAGTCTCTTACACTTCAATATTTCGTAACATCGTATAAATGTCATTATTCACTTTACCAAAAGATTTAATGTTGTTTTGAATGTTAGATAATAAAACAACATACACACTACCATTTTTACTAAATCCATTTAAACAGTTCCAGCCTGGCATTACACCGTGATTCGAATAACTTCCCGGGTCTACGTACCATCCAAACCCGTAATCTATTTTTCCACCTGTAAACATTTGATCGTAGCTTTCTTTTGAAATCAACTTTCCAGAGAAGAGCGCTTCATTAAATAAATATAAATCATGGGCACTTGTATATATATCACCACAACCATAAAGTTGTGACATACTTGGAATATTAGGTGTTGTCATATTGTTATTTACTATCTTATAACCTGTCGATGGAAATCTCGTTTGTTCTAGCTCTCTACCAAAACCAGAATGTTTCATACCAGCAGTAGCAAAAACATGTTGTTTAATATACTCTTCTAACGGTTGTCCGCTTACCTTCTCAGCAATATAGGCAAGTATCGAATAGTTAGAATCGGAATACTTCCATTTCTCTCCTGGACTTCCAATACGCTTTTGCTTTCCTATTCGTTTTATCAATTCTTCATGAGAGATATCCTCTGTTCCCTGCTCGTACTCTGGAATTCCTGATGTATGTGTTAGTAAATGTTTTAACTGAATGCCATTACCTTGAGGGAAATCTGGAATATACTTCGCAATCGTATCCTCTACATTTAACTTATTTTGATCTTTTAATTGCATAATAGCAGTCGCTACAAAAGCCTTTGAAATAGAACCAATATAAAAAGTTGTCTCTGAATTATTCGGTACTTGTTTCTCTTTATTCGCCATACCGTATCCTTTATTCAAAAGAACCTTTCCGTTCTTCACAATAACCGCTGTCCCGCTAAATCCTGTTTTTTGCAAATATTGATCTAATTGAGCGTTTTCATTAATTTCTTGAGGTGGTCCCTCAGCAGGCTGTTCTGCAGCTTGTGCTTGCTTCACTTGTTCTTCCTGCTCTATTTGTTTTTTTGCTTCTTCCTTCTTTTTTTCTTCTTTCTTTTTTAGCTCTTCTTGTTTCTTCATTTCTGCTGCTGCTTTTAAAGTTTCTTCTTTCTTATTATGCGCAACAATTTTTGTATACATGAAATATACAAGTGAAAATAGTAAGACGAGAATGATTGTTCTTTTTATGTATACAATCGGCCGACGTGATTTCCCATTCGCATTATTTTTTTCGTGATCCATGATTACTTTTTTCCCCTTATTCACCAATAATTTAATCTCTCTACTAAAGATTTATTTTAGTAGATTATGGATAATCCATTCTATGTCATCCCTACTTTATCACGCACTGCACATATTACCAACCTATATGTATAAAAAAGAAAAAGAAAATTTACAAAAGTAAGATTCCCGTTAAATTTTTAACATAAAAAAAGAGGATATCCTCTAAAAACTGATGTTATCAATCTTTTTGGATATCCTCTTATCTAATTATTTATACGTGTTTTTTCATATCATCGGCAACAGATTCAACATTTGTACCTACGATAACTTGGACACTCGTGTTACTTAATTTCATAACACCTTTTGCACCAGCACGTTTTAATGCTGCTTCGTTTACTTGACCAGCATCTTTCACTTGTAAGCGTAGACGTGTCGCACAGTTATCAATAACTGTTAAGTTTTCTTTTCCGCCTAAAGCTAATACGTAAGTTTCACCAATTGAACCTGCAACTGGAGCTTCTTCGCCTTCAGCTACTTCCTCTTCATCTTCACGACCAGGAGTTTTTAGGTCGAACTTCTTAATTAAGAAGTAGAATACTACAAAGTAAATTGCTGCGTAAATTAAACCGATTCCAGCTAATAATACTGGTTTTGTTGCAATACCGAAGTTTAAAGCATAATCAATTGCACCGG
The DNA here is from genome assembly GCF_027716265.1 of Bacillus cereus group sp. Bc031. Lineage (NCBI taxonomy): Bacteria > Bacillati > Bacillota > Bacilli > Caryophanales > Bacillaceae > Bacillus > Bacillus cereus group sp. Bc031. The sequence continues at coordinate 52,193 of NZ_JAQFUL010000013.1, read as the reverse complement.
CACTAAATGAGAAACCATCGTGAATACCAAGTGATGTTGTAATGAATAAAGAAAGACCTGTTAATACAGCATGAATACCATATAATACTGGTGATAAGAACATGAATGAGAATTCAATTGGTTCTGTAATACCAGTTAAGAATGAAGTTAATGCTAGACCACCTAACATACCTGTAACCATTTTACGTTTTTCTGGTTTAGCAGCCGCAATCATTGCGAAACATGCTGCTGGTAAACCGAACATCATAACTGGGAAGAAACCTGTCATGAACATACCTGCTGTTTTATCACCCGCAAGGAAACGAGCAATATCACCATTCACAACATTACCTGCTGCATTTGTAAAGTCCCCAAATACGAACCAGAAATATGTGTTCATTACGTGGTGTAAACCGATTGGGATTAATAGACGGTTTAATAAACCAAACAATCCTGAACCAATTGCACCTAAATTAACAATTCCGTGAGCTAATGCATCAATGCCATTTTGAATTGTTGGCCAAATTTGTGCAAATAAAATTCCTAGTATTAGCATTACTACCGATGTAACAATCGGAACGAAACGTTTTCCAGCAAAGAACCCTAACCATTCTGGAAGTTTAATTTTATGGAATTTATTATAAAGAAGTCCTGCTATAACACCAACAATAATGCCACCTAAAACTTTCATATCCACTTTAGTCGATAATTCGGCCGCCTTAGATACTTGTGTCATTGTATCTGCAAGCTTAGATGGATCAACATTAGCGCTATTACCTATTAAATCTTGGACTTTGCCTAATTTATCTTGTAATTCAGCAGTAGAATACCCTTTGCTCAGTGCATCAATACTGTTTTTCATAACTAGATAACCAATTGCACCTGCAAGACCTGCTGCACCACTACCATCAACTGAAAGACCGATTGCAATACCAATTGCAAAAATAAGTGCTAAATTATCAAAAACTGCTGCGCCAGCCTGTGCCATAACAGGAATATCAAATACATCTGGTTGCCCTAAACGAAGCAATAATCCTGCTGCTGGTAGTACTGCGATTGGAAGCATTAACGCTTTACCAATACGTTGTAGAAACTGCAACATTTTAATTCCCCCTAATTCAATTTATGAAATCGTTATCATTATAAGTACGCCTTAGAAAACGCTTTCCATTTACATAACCATAATAACATATAGTTGTATAGATGTGTAGTTTTTATTTTTGAATTTTTTATGGATAAATCTCCTATTTCCAAACTGTTATATAAAAGGAAAATTCTCCTTTTTCACTACAGAATACGCGAAACGAAAGACCCACTATAGAACATGCAACTTTCGTTTTATCATTCCACTTTTTCATGTTATTATTTATTTCCGAGCATATCGGGAAAAGTAAACTTAGTTAATTCGAAATAGGAGCGTTGGTACTATGCAGTGCATTGAAACAAACAACTTACAACAGTTGTTAGAACAAGTAAAACCATATACGAAAAAAGGAAAGCTTGCTACTTATATCCCCGAACTAGGAAATGCCAATCCAGATGATTTAGGGATTGCCATTTTTCATAAAGAAACAGAATACATCCATGCTGGCAACTCACAAACACTATTCACTCTTCAAAGTATTTCAAAAGTAATTACACTTGCACTTGCCCTTTTAGATCGTGGTGAAGAATATGTATTTTCTAAAGTTGGAATGGAACCAACCGGTGATCCATTTAATTCTATTATTAAATTAGAAACGACAAGTCCTTCTAAACCACTTAATCCAATGATTAATGCAGGGGCACTAGCCATTACAAGCATGTTAGCAGGAAAAGATAATGAAGAAAAAATGGATCGCATTCTTCATTTCGTACGTGAAATAACAGATAATCCTACTATTAATTATTCTTCTAAAGTTGCCAATTCAGAATTAGAGACAGCTTACTTAAATCGTTCACTTTGTTACTATATGAAACAAAACGGAATTATTGATTGTGATATCGAAGAACTGATGGATTTATACACTCGTCAATGTGCAGTTGAGGTAAACTGTATCGATTTAGCACGTATCGGTTTAATTTTTGCGATGGATGGATATGATCCATATAAGGAAAAACAAATTATCCCTAAGCATATTACAAAGATTTGTAAAACATTTATGGTTACATGCGGTATGTATAACGAGTCTGGTGAATTTGCGATTCGCGTTGGTATCCCCGCAAAAAGTGGTGTAGCTGGTGGCATTTTCGGCTGTGTAAAAGGCGAAATGGGAATTGGTATTTTCGGACCAGCTTTAGATGCAAACGGAAATAGTATCGCTGGTTTTAAAATTCTTGAACTTCTTTCTGCTCAAGAAGGTTGGAGCATTTTTTAATTTAGAACCATCCTGCTATACTAGCAGGATTTTTTTATTTCATAAAATCCTCAACTTTATCAGCTATCCGTCCCCTTACAAAAACCGTACTGAAAGTTTCTCTATATCATGCATATTTGCTCCTCCCTCCTGAATAATATAGTACAACCTAGCGCTATATGTGGAGGTGTGAAAGATGAAACTAATATTTCAAATGGGAAAACAGCCTGTTCTTGAAAAAACAATTCTTCTTTTTATATTGAGTATTGTAGAAAGCTTAAAGCTAAAAGTTGTTTCACTCGATGAAGCTCACCGATACATATTCAATTTAGAAGTACTTGAACTATTAATGGATCGGAACATCGATGATCAAGTACTTGAACTTATTCATTTCGGAATGGGACTTGAAGACATTCATCATGTGCTTCCTGAAGAACTTGAACATACAATCGAAGAATTAAAGTGGCTTTGTATCCAAGTATTAAGTGAGTACAGTATGCACGAAGAATCGGAACAATTAATTGAAGATATACGTTAAAAAAAAGCACCTATGTAGGTGCTTTTAATGTTTTTTCAAACTATTTTTATACGCTTCAATATTTACTGGTAGCTCTTCCTCTTCCAAAGTATGTTCATTTACATCTTTATGAATGAACGCACCTTTAGGTGGTTGGTGATCATGCCCTTTTTTCTTATGATCAAATGCTTTCCCGCGTCCCATACAAATCCCCCTTTCTTAAAAGAAATCCGTATTAGTATGGAGAAAAGTACGTCGATATATGCAATCCCTTGCTGTATTTCCAAGGAAATACTCGAACCTTGTTTTCTACTCTCCTTACAACAACTGATCTATCCCGATAAGAATTAATAACACGCCCGCAATAACCGTAGCCCATTTCCCTAAGTATTCTGCTAAATATCGTTTTCCTACATACGCAAAACCACTTATGCAAATAAAACTAAACACCCCAGAAATAGTTGCTGTAAGCCAAAGGTTCAAGTTTGTTACTCCAGCATCAAATCCACCTGCAATATTATTAATAGATAACGCAATCCCTAAAACAATTGCTTCTGAAAAACTAATTGTTTTAGAACCATCAAAATCTGCTTTTTCTGGATCACGTAAAATCCCCATAAGTACATTACCATCTTTAGAGCCTACGGTATTTCTTTGCCCCAAGAAAGGCTGGCACAAAATAAACACACCGATTATCCCTAAAACGATTGCTCCAATCAAGTTTGCTGTAAACTCTGAAATAAATAACGCAATCCAGTTCCCAAAAAATCCAGCTAATAAAGTAAATAAAAAACCAAAAAATGCGATGATAAAATTGTTGAACCACGAAATTCTAATTTTACGAATGCCATATGCAATCCCAACACCTGCATTATCTAAATTAGAAGCAATCCCAATTAAAAAAATTGAAAATAGACCTGCCGTACTCATAAATAGCCACCCCTTTTTCTCACTTTTCAATGCATCTTATGAAAATGTTGAGCAACTGTGCCTGTCTGTTTCATATACATGTAATAAATACTCAACATTTTTTCAACAATAAAAAGGAGTGCCTTCGCTATGCCTAAAGAAAATCCAAATGAGCGGCTTAGTAGATTAATAAAAAAACTTTTAAAAGAACGTGCCTTATCTATGCGTCAACTCGGAATGCTTACAAATATTGATCCCGCAACAATCTCAAGAATTATGAATGGTAAACAACCGCCAAAACAAAAACACCTACAAAAATTCGCAGAATGTCTGCAAGTTCCACCCCAATTGTTATTTGATGAAATGTATCTGGATTCTCCTCACATTAATAAAGAAAAGACGGATATGTACACATCTCTTGATACAATTCAGCAAACGCTGCAATCCTCTAACTTATTCGATTTCGACTACACAACAACCCGCGTAAAACAAGAACTTGAAAACTATGAACGATATGCGCAAACAACAGAGGGTGAAAAACGTATTCATGAAAGTTTTGCAAGCAAGTTAGAACAAATTGATAGTGCTGGTCCTTTCATTGAACAATTAACGGATATGTATCAACAATTTTGCAATGAAACGATTTCAAAAGAAGAGCGTGCAGTTCTTGGCGGCGCATTACTGTATTTCATTTTATCGACAGATATTATTCCCGACTATCTCTTTCCAATTGGTTATTTAGATGATGCAATTGCTGTTGAATTAGCGAAAGAGAAATTAATTGAGTTAAAACGAAAGACATAGAAAAATAAAGAACTATTTCAGTTGTTTCTATCCAACTCTGAAATAGTTCACTAAAAAATCGTACAAGTATACATACCTGTACGATTTCAACATACTAATCTATTTTTTTCGTATGACACCATTCGTATATAAATGCTGTTATTACTTTTGTAAATTCAATTAACTGTTCTATTTCTACTTTCTCATTTATTGAATGAGCTTCCTCTAATGTACCTGGTCCGTAAATAACGGCCGGAATATGAAATTCACTAAACCAACCACCATCCGTTACCGTTGCAGACATATCTAAAATTGCATTTTTAGAAAGAATTGATTCGTGTACTGAGCTAAGCGTTTTTACAGCTGCATGTTCACTATCTATTTCTAAAGAAGGAAAAATTTCGCCACGATCCACAATCATTGATTCTCCGCCCCACTTAAATTGTGGTGGATTTTCACTTAGCCATGGATCGGCAGCTGCCACTTTCCCAATATACTCTTCAATTTCTTTTATTATTTGTTCATGTGTTTCATTCGGATAAAAGTGTACTGTTATCCATAACCGGCACTCATCCGCAATAAATGCTGCATGTCTTCCGCCTTCAATAACAGCTGGATTAATTGTTGTTGTTCCAAATGGATAGCCTTCATATGTTTTCATGACTGCCCAGTGACGCTCTAATTCTTGTAAACTTTGCACAATTTTCATCATTTTTTCAATCGCGCTCGCTCCGAATAAACGACCCCCTGCATGGATCATTTGCCTACGTGTTGCATCATGAAACGTTTGCGGGCTTTTCACAGTAATCCATCCAGTAATTACGCCGCCCTGTCCTTGCATATGTAAATCACTCGTATCCACTACGACTGCAAAATCAGCATCATACCCTCTTTTGCAGCATTGAAGTGTACCCGCTTCTCCCACTTCTTCCCCAATTACGGATTGAAAGATTAGATCTCCAGGTAATTCAATACCAGCTTCTTGTAATAACTGAATAGCAAATAGTGCCCCAGCCAGTCCCCCTTTCATATCTGCTGCACCACGTCCAACTAACCAACCATCTTTTATAAATGGCTCAAACGGATTCGTTTCCCACGCCTCACCTGCTGATATTTCCGCTACATCCATATGCCCATTAATAATAAGACTTTTATATGTGTCACTTTCTATCCCTTTTTTCACCCCAACAACGTTCGGATCATTCGGATATACATCCCATTTATCAACACTAAAATTTCGTTTTCTTAAAAACTGTGCAACAAATTCTTGCGCCTCATTTGTGTTTCTCGCCGGCGGTGCTGGTGTTTCAAAACGAATTAAGGTTTTTGTAAGCTCTAGTAACTCATCTTTTCGTAAATCAATCTGTTCTAATAGCTGTGAAACTTCTTGATTCATCGCTAATCCCCCTTTGCATACATAGTATGTTTCCAGCTTTATTTTCACAAAAAAAGAGACTGTTTACAATTTTACAGTCTCTAAATTACTCAATATTATAAACTTTCTACTTCTGTTGTATCTGTCTTTTCAATATGTTCTACTTTATGTGCCTTATTTCTTGTCGCACGGTAAAACAGTAAGCAAACAATCATAAATGGAATTCCACAATACAATGCCATTCTTTGTTCTGGAATAAAGGCCATACCTACAATTACTGTTATATTTAATACTAACGCAAGCAGTGGAACGAATGGATACAGCGGTGTTTTAAATTTCAAGTCTTTCACATCTCCGTCCTGCTTTATATATGACCTTCTAGCTAATAAGTTAGATAGAGCAATAGATGCCCAAACTAATATCGCTCCGAACCCAGCAATAGAAAGTAGCCATAAATAAACTGTATCTTCCGCATAAATACCTGATAGTAATGAAAGGCAACCTACAATTGTACTTACAATCAATGCATAAATAGGAACACCATTTTTAGATAACTTACCAAAAATCGGACTAATCATTCCTTGATTAGACATAGACCATAGCATACGAGAAGTTGCATATAATCCTGAATTCGCAACGGATAGAACCGCTGTAATAATAACGAAATTGATAATATCGGCTGCATAAGGAATACCAATTTTATCAAATACAACTACAAATGGACTTTCTATTACTCCCGCCTGTTGCCAAGGGAATAATCCTGCAAGAATGAAAATAGATAATACAAAGAACACGAGTATACGCCAAACTGTATTATTAATTGCCTTCGGGATTGTTTTCTCTGGATTTTCACTCTCACCTGCTGCAATACCGACTAGTTCTGTTCCTTGGAAGGAAAAGTTAACAGCAATCATCGTAATTAAAATAGCGGATAATCCATTTGGAAACAATCCACCATAATCAGTAAAACTAGAGAACATTGGTGCTGGTTCATTTCCTTTCATATCTAGAAAACCAAACATCGCTGCCCCGCCCAAAATAATAAATGCAATGATTGTAATGACTTTAATACTTGCAAACCAAAATTCAACTTCTGCAAAACTTCTTGAAGATAACGCGTTAATAGCAAAAAGTAGTACCGCAAACACTACGCACCAAATCCAAGACGGTACATCAGGAAACCAGCGTTTCATTAAAATACTAACTGCAATTAGTTCAATACCTATCGTAGCCGACCAGTTTAGCCACGACATCCATCCGACTACATAACCCGCTGCAGGGGAAATATGCTTCGTAGCATACGTTTGATAAGATCCTGCGTCAGGCATCGCAACAGCTAATTCTCCGAGACAGAGCATCGTTAAATACATAACAAATCCTCCAACAAGATAAGCTACAATCGCTCCTCCAGGTCCAGCTTCATGAATTGTATACCCCGATCCTAAAAAAAGTCCGGTACCAATAACTCCTCCAAGTGCGATCATAAATATGTGTCTGCTTTTCAATTCCCTTTTTAATACTTGGTTTTGATCCATCATACAAATCCCCCCTTTTCCCTTTGGAAACCCATTTCATGTAAGCGTTTTTAAAATTTTTTATACGAAAAATAATTATTGAAAAGAGCAAAATACATAGTATTAATCACTACCTGTTATTAAAAGATCATCCCTCACCGTTATTAATAACTTTTTATCAGCGATAGCTTGTCCTTCTACTACTTCTAATGACTCGATATACCCACTGATTCCTACCTTAATTTCTACTTTCTGTTTATCTATTGTTTCAATTAATGCTAATTTCTCCCATTCGTATACGTAAGAACTTTCCGTAACAAATAACTTCTCAACTTTCCCGTAACAAGGACTATACACGCCTTCTATAACCGTCTTCACTTTATACACTCCTCCTTCTTATTAATTGGTACTGAAACGTTGCATATCCCTCCTTTAGAGATTTCAACTATTCTTTATGCAAAATGCGTACCAATCTTAAATTCCTATTTAAAATGAGGGTTCCTCACAAAAAAATCTTCATAACCGCAAATTTTTTCTACCGTGTAAGAAGTTTTAAAAGGAAAATCGCAAAAAATTTTGCGGTTTTATAAGAATTTTAATAAAATTATAAAAAGTCAGTCTTCATAGGGTGAAATGAGGAGAAGATAATCTATGCGTACAGAAGAAATTAATTTGAAACAGATCATTGAAATGAATATGCTATATGAAACTTTGCTCAATGAACTCGATATCGGGATTCATATTATTAATGAGGAAGGTAAAACGATTATCTATAACCGTAAAATGATGGAAATTGAATCAATGGAGCGCTCAGATGTGCTATATAAAAGTCCTTTAGAAGTATTCGCATTTGAAGAAAATAAAAATAGTACTCTTATAGAAGCATTAAAATTAGGAAAAACAAACAAAAATATAAAACAAACTTATTTTAACAATAAAGGGCAAGAAATTACGACGATTAACAATACTTTCCCTATAATAGAAAATGGAAAAATTAAAGGCGCTATTGAAATTTCAAAAGAGATTAGCAATTCTAAACAAACAATGAAAACAAACCTTTCCCGAAAACAAAATAATAAGTTTACCTTTGATCACATAATTGGTGATTCTGAAGCCATTCAATCAATCATTGCGGAAGGAAAAAGGGTAATTCGTACATCCTCCTCTATACTTCTCGTAGGAGAGACAGGCACTGGGAAAGAACTATTTGCACAAAGTATCCATAATGAAAGCCAGCGTTCAGGCAAACCATTTATTTCACAAAACTGTGCCGCTATACCTGATACGTTAATGGAAAGTTTATTATTTGGTACGAACCGAGGTGCATTTACAGGAGCTATCGATAAAGCCGGTTTATTTGAAGAAGCGAACGGAGGAACTTTGTTATTAGATGAGATCAATTCGTTAAGTCCAGCACTTCAAGCGAAGTTACTGCGGGCTATACAAGAAAAAACAATACGAAGAGTCGGAGGCACACAAGAAAAAGAAATTGATGTTCGCATTATAGCAACTATTAATGAAGACCCTCTTGAAGCTATTACACACAATCGATTACGGGAAGACTTATATTACCGATTAAGCGTCGTTACTTTATGCCTCCCGCCGTTACGCGAACGAAAAGAAGATATTCCCGCTCTTGTTCAGCACTTTATCGAAAAGTACAACATTCAATTTGAACTTAGCGTAACAGATATAGATGTACATGTAAGAGAATTCTTGTATGCATATGATTGGCCCGGAAATGTACGAGAATTGGAACATATCATTGAAGGTTCAATGAACTTGGTTGAAGATGAAAATATTATTACAGCGTTTCATCTTCCCACTCGCTTTCGCGAACGAATAAAAAAAGAATTCAATACGCAACCTTTCCTAACTAATAACGATACTGATACACCTAAAACATTAAAACACACAATAGAAGCAATGGAAAAGAACTACATCAATCAAATTCTAAAAGAATATCACGGTAATATCTCACAAGCTGCAAAGTTTTTAGGATTAAGTAGACAAAACTTACAATATCGAATTAAAAAACTGCATTTACACATATGAAATGAAGCTTGGATGAGTGGATTACTAGCCCTCACCAATTCGACTTTTATTGCTTGTTAATGCAGCATAAATCTGCTTTAATGTACAAATAAAAAGTTGGTAAAATATGCTATAATGAACATATAACATACTCGAAAGGAACGATATATATGAGTAATGATAAAAAATTAAAATTATTACAATACTTAGCCTTCTTCCCTACCATTGTATGTATGATGTTACTAGTTGATATAAATGCCTATCCTTATGCAAAGCTACTAGCAACACTTAGCGGCTCTTTTGCAGCTATTATGCTTGCTGCTTTTTGGAATTTGAAGATACGTATGAAGAAAGAAAGATCTTCTTAACGCTAAAGCATAAAAAAAATCGAGCCTACACAGCTCGATTTTTTTACTGATTATTAAAACTCAACATTCTCCAAATACAAACCACTTGCCTCAGCAAGACAATTAATTTGATTGCGTTGTTTCGCCTCTAAAATGTGTGGAATCGCCTCTGCATCTAATTGTCCTAATCCAACTTCAATTAATGCTCCAACAATTTTTCGTACCATGTTATGAAGGAATCCGTTACCACTTACTCTAATTTGTACAAATCCTGCCTCTTCCATCACATCAAGTGTATATACTTCTCGCACCATAGACTTTTTCTTTGATTTTGCATTTGAAAAAGCAGTAAAGTCATGTGAACCAACTAAATGTTTCGCAGCTTCTTTCATGCTTTTCACATTTAATTTTTTATTCACATGCATGCTGTATTTACGCATAAATGGGTTCGTATGCTCTTCATTCCAAATTTTATACAGATATGTTTTTGCTTTAGAATTGTAACGAGCATGGAATCGATCATGTACTTCTTCCACATTTGTAATGCTAATATCATTTGGCAAATATTGATTTAAATATTTTTTTACTTTATGTTCCACTAGCTTCTCATCACTTTGAAAGTTAGCAACTTGATTCAAAGCATGTACACCAGCGTCTGTTCTACTACAACCGATAATTTCAATTTCTTTTCCGACCATTTCGGAAATGACACTTTCGATTTTTCCTTGAATCGTATTATCGTTATTACTATTACCGAGACGTTGCCATCCTTTAAAACGTGCACCATCGTACTGAATCGTTAATTTATAATTGTTCATTTTATTCTCCTTCATAGAAAATATTCCCTCATATCGTGAGGGAATATAAATACACTTTACTTTCTAACAAGCTTCACTACATTTTCTACATGAGCTGTATGCGGGAACATATCAACTGGTTGTACATATTCCACTTCATAGCTCTTCATTAACGCTTGTACATCACGTGCTAATGAAGAAGGGTTACAAGATACGTAAACAACTTGTTTCGGCTTCACTTTTAAAATTGTTTCCAGTAATTTATCATCGCAACCTGTACGAGGTGGATCGACAACAATTACATCTGGACGCCATCCTTCTTTTACCCATTTCGGTAGCCATTGTTCAGCTTTACCTGCTTCATATTTCGTATTTGTAAATCCGTGACGCTTCGCATTTTTTCTTGCGTCTGCAATTGCTTCTGGAATTACATCCATACCACGTACTTCCGCTGCATCATTTGCAAGCCAAAGTCCGATTGTACCAACACCACAATACGCATCTACAATTTTCTCATTGCCAGTTAAAGCAGCGGCTTTTTTCGCTTCATTGTATAAAACAACCGTTTGTTCTGGATTCAACTGGAAGAATGCACGTGCTGATAATTCAAATGATAAATCACCAAGTGTTTCTTGAATTACTTCTTTTCCAGCTAATTTAAATGTTTTATCACCGAAAATAACAGATGTTTTACGCCAGTTTACATTTTGCATAATTGATTTAACAGCTGGCATCTGTTTTTGTACTTCTGCAATAAATTGTTCTTTATTTGGCAACTCTTCTTTTGTTGTAATAAGTGTAACTTGTACTTCCCCTGTTTGAACTGCAGTACGTGTCACAATTGTACGTACTAAACCTTTTTGTTTTTTCTCATTGTAAATAGAAACATTTAATTTTTCTAAAATACGTCTTACAACTTTTGTCGCTTCATTCGTTGCTTTATGTTGAATCATACAATGAGCAATATCAATTAGCTGATGTGAATTTTGTTTATACAGTCCTGTAATAACCTTTTCGTCTTTACGCCCCACTTGTAGTTGACTCTTATTACGATAATGCCATGGATTTTCCATGCCAAGCGTCGGACGAATTTTCTCTTCCAAACCGTTGTTCATATACTTCTGGAATGCTTGTACAACGATATCACGCTTTTGATTTAATTGTTCTTTATAGTCTAAATGTTGCAATTGGCAACCGCCACACTCTTCATATACCGGACATGGTGCTTTCACACGATGTGGTGAAGCTTTACGAACTTTTTTCACTTTCGCTTCAGCGAAGCCACGCTGAATTTTCGTTGTTTCTGCAACAACTTCTTCTCCTGGTAATGCCCCTGGAATGAAAACAACTTGTCTCTTAAAATAACCAACGCCTTCTCCGTTAATCCCAAGACGTTTAATTGTCACAGGGAACGTTTGACCAACTTCCAACTTACTCTCATGTTGCTTTTGTATCATTATTACACCTCTACTCTATACTTTTCCATAAATATAACGCTGCATAACTGCAGTATGGTTCACACTCTTGTTTCACTTTTTCTAAAAATGCATCATCAGGCTTATCATCTAATTGAAATACACCTTGTACTGCACGCTGAATCCCAATATCCGCTTTCGGAAACATGTTTTTCCGTCCAAGCCCAAACATTAAAAAATTTTGCACTGTCCATGTACCAATCCCCCTAATTGGTAACAATTGTGCTGAAATCTCTTCTTCCGCCTTGGTTTCTATACTCGCTAAATTTAATGTACCGCTGGCAATACTTCGACCTAATCCTACTATATATTCAGCCTTTCGCTGACTAAACTTCTGCTCTCTCAATTCCTCTATTGAAATATTTGCTACTATTTCTGGAGTGGGGAAAAAGAATACACCGTTCTTTTCTGTTCCATATCGTTTCACAAACTGTTCTGTTAACACAGTAGCAAATTTCAAATTTATTTGTTGATGAATGATACAGCGAAGAAGACAAGCAAAATAATCAAATTCTAAAATAATTGGAGTATAAGCATATGTTTCAAATAGTGGACGTAATGATGTGTTTAAAAAATGATTTTGTATATCTTGAAACGGTTCATTCCAATGAAAAATGGCCCTCATTCGTTTCATAACTTTCTCTGGATCTCCTGTCTGACTAGAAATCCAAAACTGTGGATTTTGAACAGTACCAATCCCTTGCAGGCGAACAACAACCTGTTCCTCGTCTATACAAAGCGGGACATAAATAACTTTCTCATCTAATTGAATGACGTTAAGAGGATCAAAAGATAAACGTTTTAATACTTCTTCAAAATGATACGGATACTCTAACGTAACATGTTCGCTCCACATACGTTTCCCCATCCTTTTTACACATCATTATAGCATGAGAAAACCGCAAGCATACATGCTTACGGTTGATTGCTTTTTACTAAGTCATCTAGACTTTTAAAATGATACCCTTTCTCGCGCAAATCATCAATGATTTTCGCAAGTGCTTCTGCATTATCTTTTGATATTGCATGAAGTAATAAAATAGATCCTGGATGAATCATCGTCATAACATTATTATGAGCATATTGCCACCCTCTTTGCTCATCCACTTTCCAATCCAAAAATGCAAGTGACCAAAATACATTATAGTAGCCCATTTCTTTCGTAAGAGCTAACGTTCTTTCACTAAATACGCCGCGCGGAGGACGTACATATTTCACTTCTTTTTGCCCGGTTACTTTTTTAATTTCTTCCGTTACACTCGTTAATTCTTGACGAAGTTTCTCATCATTTACCGCTGTGAAATCAGGATGGCTCCACGAATGGTTTCCAATAATGTGTCCTTCATTCTTCATTCTTAACAATAAATCTTTTTGTGTTTTAATATAATGCCCCGTTACAAAGAAAGTTGCTGGTACTTTTTTCTCTTTTAATACGTCTAAGATTTTTCCTGTGTATCCATTCTCATATCCATTATCAAATGTTAAATAAATATCCTTTTTCTTCGTATCCCCTAAATAAAAACCACCATTTTTTTGTAGCAAATCTGTATATAACTTTCCTGCATCTGGTACTGTTTCATTTTTAGGGCGCGGGATTCCCCAGTTATGTGGAGTATTTGTATAAGCTAGTGCCGAAACTGGAACAAGTGCCATCATAATTGAAAAAATGAGACCGATATATAACCATTTATGTTTCATAAATAGTCTCCTTTCCATATATAATCGTACTCGTAGTTTCTGTTGCTACGCATTCTTTCATGCTGAACATGTTTTTCTATATATACCAAAAAAATGCATCTCGAATCGTTCGAGATGCATTTTTGTTTACTTAAATACTGGCTCTTTAAAGCTAGCTAATTTTTCAAGTGATGTTTTATCAACATCTGCATGTAAGCTATTACCGTGAGAATCCATCGTTACAACTGCTTTAAATCCATCGATACGTAAATGCCACATTGCCTCTGGAATACCAAATTGTAAGAAATCAACATCTTTCACTTCTTTAATACATTCAGCATAATATTGCGCTGCACCACCGATTGCGTTTAAATATACACCACCGTGTTCTTCTAAAGCTGCTAATGTTTTCGCACCCATGCCGCCTTTTCCAATGACAGCTCTAATACCGAATTTCTTCATAATATCACCTTGGTACGGTTCTTCACGAATACTTGTCGTTGGACCTGCCGCTTTAATTTGCCAATTGTCATTGTCATTTTCATCTTTCACAACAACTGGACCACAGTGGTAAATAATTTGTCCATTTAAATCTACTGGACAATCGTTATCCATTAAATGCTTATGAATTGCGTCACGACCTGTATACATCATGCCATTAATTGTTACAACATCACCAACGCGAAGTTCACGAATTTGCTCTTCTGTAATTGGCGCTTGTAATACAATTTCACGCTGCTCCGTTTTTTCTTGTACTTCTTGCTCCAGTGTATCTTCACCTTCTTGATATAACCAATCCATAATTTCACCTGTTTCAGGATGGATTGTTACACCAAGGCGACGGTATGCCCAGCAATTATACGCCACAGATACGTAGAAACTAGCTGGCAGACGGTTATACACGCCAATTTTACAGCCAAGTAAAGTTGTTTCTCCGCCAAATCCCATCGTACCAATGCCAAGCTTATTCGCATTTTCTAATACATATTCTTCAAGTTGTTGTAATTCTGGGATTGGATTGACATCATCTAATGTACGGAATAATTGATTTTTTGCTAATTCGTAACCTGATGTGCGGTCTCCCCCGATACCAACACCAATTACACCTGCACTACATCCTTGACCTTGTGCTTGATATACCGCATGAAGAAGGCATTTACGAATCCCTTCTAAATCACGGCCAGCTCGTCCAAGTCCTTCTAGTTCACACGGTAAGCTATACTGAATATTTTTATTCTCACAGCCACCCCCCTTTAGGATTAAACGTGCATCAATATAATCTTTTTCCCATTGTTCAAACTTAATAACCGGTGTACCTGGTCCTAAATTATTTCCACTATTGTCTCCAAAAAGAGAATCAACAGAATTTGGACGAAGTTTACCATCTTTTGTCGCCCGCTCAAGCGCATTATAGATAGCTTCCTTCAACTTTAATTGATTCACACCAACTGGTGTATAAATTTTAAACGTTGGCATCCCTGTATCTTGGCAAATTGGCGAGATGTTATCATCAGCCATTTTAATATTATTTGTAATTGTGCCAAGTGCCATCGCAGAACGAGTCCCTGCATTTTCTCGCTCTTTCGCTTGTTGAATCGCACGACGAACATCTTTCGGTAAGTTCGTTGACGTTTCAACAATTAGTTGATACATGCTTTCTTGAAGCTTTTCCATTGTTACTTCCCCCTCAATTGTGAACGCTACCAAAACGTTATGAGCTGAAATTTCCACTATTATGCTCTGCAGCTTTTTATTTGTTTCACGCTATTCAAGCATACATGAAATTTTTCACAACTTGATTATACCTCTTTTTCTATCGTCCTTCTATTATCCGCACAGAAAAAGGCTACCAAATTGGAATTGGCAGCCTTTTTAATATATTATTCGTCTTTTTTAAATTGCTCACATTTTAATTCTAATTCATCTAGCATTGCAAGAAGACGATCTACATCTTCTAATTCTACTTCTTCAGGTTCAATTGTATCAATTACTTCAATGAACATATTTAAACGTTCTTTTAAATATACTAATTGTGTATCTTTATCTTGAATTGCTTTTCCCATGAAGGCACTCTCCTTTTAATTCGAGTTACTTTTATTATACCGCAAAAATGATTACAATGGGTATGTAATTTCATCAATTTTGTCACGGTTATTCACTATAATGTAAGCCCTCTCTCTTTTTCCTCTAAAAAGTTTCGCTTTATAAAAAGCACATATTCTTCTATTATAGAGGATGGACAAATTGTTATTTCAATAGTCAAAGGAGTATTTCATATGACGATATCACAAAAAATGAAGCCGATTACTCCTTCTTACGATCCATGGGAAGCGTATATGGACCTTGAAGAGTACGGCAAACTACTATTAACAAATGTTGAGTTTACAACGACGACGTTATGCAATATGCGCTGTGAGCATTGCGCTGTTGGTTACACGTTACAGCCGAAAGACCCGAATCCGCTTCCGATGGATCTTTTATTAAAACGATTAGATGAGATTCCTCATTTACGTTCTTTAAGTATTACTGGCGGAGAACCTATGCTTTCAAAAAAATCCGTCGACAACTATGTAACACCACTCTTAAAATACGCCCACGAACGAGGCGTTCGCACTCAAATCAACTCAAACTTAACTATAGATTTAGCACGTTACGAACAAATTATTCCCTATTTAGACGTATTGCATATATCTCATAACTGGGGAACAATTGACGACTTCGTTGAAGGCGGATTTGCAATGATGGAGCGTAAACCTACGTATGAACAGCGTGCAAAATTATTTGAACGTATGATCACAAATAGTAAAGCTCTATCAGATGCAGGTGTACTCGTATCAGCCGAAACGATGTTGAATAAACGAACTCTACCACACATTGAGCATATTCATCGTCAAATCGTTGATGAAATGGGATGTAAACGTCATGAGGTTCACCCAATGTATCCAAGTGACTTCGCGAGTAATCTAGAGATTTTAACAAAAGCTGAAATTCGTGATGCAATTGAGCATTTACTAGAAATTCGCGATGAAAATGTATGGATGTTATTTGGAACTTTACCTTTCTATGCTTGTAGCGATGACGAACGAGACATTGCCACATTTAAGAAATTACAAAAAAGCAAAAACGTAACAGTTCGTAATGATCCAGATGGCCGTTCTCGTTTAAATGTAAATATTTTTGATGGAAATATTATTGTAACGGACTTTGGTGATGTTCCACTTCTAGGTAACATTCAAACAAATACGTTACAAGAAGCGTATGAAAAATGGAGCGCTTCAAAAACAGCAAAATCATTAAGCTGTCACTGTCCAGCAGTAAAATGTCTTGGACCGAATGTTCTTGTAAAAAACAGCTACTATCCAACCGAAGATTTCTTATCAAAAACGGCAAACATTACATTATAAAAAAACGTCAGCTTATAAGCTGACGTTTTTTATCTTATTGCGAATGAGAAGAAGAAATGAATTTAAAATATAAATGATCATGAATTGGGATAGCGGCTCCAATTCCTTGAGAAGTAATATTTTTTACAACAAGCCTTTTTTGATTTCCTTTTAATACGAGGTATACTTCTCCAAATGTTACTTTTCCTTTTTCATTTACCGCTGGTGTATAAGCGTATAAATATCCAAGTTGACTCGGACTAATATTATACACTCTCTCATGTCCAGTACCATAACCAATAGTCGTTTTAAATGAAAGTGGCAATTGTACTTTTTCAAGTGCTTTGAGAAGCATCATTTTTTTCACATCTGCAGCATCTTTCATATCTGCTGTTAAATCACCTTCAACCGTCTTTTGTGTTTCTTGCTTATAGCGTAGTGGATATAGGCGATCTCCTCCGCGATTATCGTACACATTGCGATTTACTTGTTTATATTCCCAATTAACCGATGTATCAATCGATTCATAATGTAAAGCCCATTGCCCTAAATAAATCTTTGCTCGGTACCCTACCGCAAGCGGCGCATTCGAAATTGTTGTTTCATTAAACATTCGAATTAAGTCCGGATTTTCAATTTTAATATTTGCTGTTTTTAATAATTCTTGAGCAAACTTACTCGGCTGTAAACGCGGTAAATCTTGCGCATCATTTGGAAACGTATTGTCTTTAGAAATATTTAAAACAGATGAAGGCATTTTTGTTTCTACTGTTGTCTTTGCAAAGCCACTGTTAGGAAATAATAAAATAAACGAGACCATAGTTGAAAGACATATGCTGTATACTCGTTTCACCTGTCTGGCTCCTTCCTACATAAAGGTATATATACTACTTCGTTTATTGTTTTCTCTGAGCACAATTGTTATGCCTATTTTTCATAATAAATAAAAACCAATTCCCATAATGACATACGCAGCTAATAAAGTACCGCCTTCAAACCAGTTTGTATCTCCATCATTTGAAATCGCAATCGTTAAGAAAACAGCTGTGATCATAGAAACAAGTTCTGGTATTGTAAATACTAAAGGCATCCTTTGCGTGAAAAACATAGAAAGCAGTACTAATACAGGAGCAACAAACATGGCAATTTGTAATGTAGAACCTATTGCAATCTCAACTGCAATATTTACTTTATTTTTATACGCCATAATAATTGCAGATGCATGTTCTGCTGCATTTCCAACAATCGCAACGATAATAACACCTATAAACAATTCTGACCAACCAAATGATTTTGCAACTGTCTCAAATGTATGCACGAGCGCCTCTGACACATAAGCTACCGCAATTGTTGCTATCGCTAAAATGAGTAATGCTTTCCCTTTCGACCACTCTGGTTCTTCCTCATGAGCGACTTCATCACTTTTCTGCTGATATACACCACGGTGCGTAACTAACTTAAATAGCAATGCAGCAAGGTACATAATAATCATAATAATCGAGACACCTATACTTAACTGATACGTCTTTCCAGCGTCCATCTTCATTGAAAAAATCTCTGGGATAACAAATGCTACTACTACAGCAAAGATTAATAAAGCCGAATTATGCCTTGCATCATATACATTAAAACTTTGTCTTTTATATTTAAGCCCTCCCACAAAGAAGGATAGCCCTCCTACTAATAATAAATTTCCAAGTACAGAACCTGTTAAAGAAGCTAACACAACTTCAATTAATCCTGCCTGAAGTGCAAAAATCGAAATGATTAGTTCAACAGCGTTACCGAAAGTAGCATTTAATAATCCACCTATTCTAGGACCAGATACAATTGCCAAACTTTCTGTCGCTCTCCCCATAAAACCCGCTAATGCGATAATCGTAATACAATACACAGCAAACATAATTGTTTGAGGCCAATGAAGTGTTTTCCCAAGTACAGACAGTGGTACACCTATAAGAGCCACTATAAGAAATATTTTATTAAACATGCTTTTCATCCTTCCATCGTATGTATTTCTCCTCGATATTATTATTATTCTTCTCCTAACTTGTCCGATTTCATCACAATTGCGTTTAAAAAATTGAATTGAAGAAAACAGTATGAAAGATGTTTAAATCATCTTGTTTAAATAAAGAAAATGTAAATTAAGAAAAGAGGTAAAAAATATGCACTTAAAAGAAAAAATCGCAACTATTATTCAAGGTCAACGTACCGGTGTATTATCTACAGTACGAAATGAGAAACCTCATAGCGCCTTTATGATGTTTTTCCACGAAGATTTTGTACTGTATGTTGCAACAGATCGACAATCAAAAAAGATAACAGATATTAAAAACAATCCAAATGTACATGTACTACTTGGTCGTGAAGGAAAAAAATTAGATGAAGATTATATCGAAGTGGAAGGCTTAGCCTCCATCGAGGAAGACTCCACATTAAAAAACAAGTTTTGGAGTAATAGCTTAAAGCGTTGGTTACTCGGTCCTGAAGACCCTAATTATGTACTAATTAAAATCAACCCCGATACAATTTATTACATCGATGGTGCGGGTACGACGGAGCCCGAGTTTTTACGACTATAAAGTGAAACAAGCCCACCTTTAGGTGGGCTTGTTTTGTCGAAAAGTTCTTCTGAAAAAAACAATAAAATAGGTGGAACTTTCTAAAGATTCTGTTATATAATAGCAGTAACTTAAATAAACTGTATTAAAACAGATTGAGAGGAGAAATAAAATTGATGAAAAGAGAAGAACGTAAAAACATGATTGAGTTTATCGAAAAGAAAAAAGGGATTGAGCGTGACGAATTATTGTTTATGACAGATGATGAAGTAGAACATATTTATAATGTAACGTACTTTTTATATGAAGAAATTGCAGAGTAGTATAATAATCCCCACCTTATGAAAAATATAAGGTGGGGATTATTTCGTTATCTATCCAGCTCTTTGCGAGGCGGTAAAATCCCATTCACTTTATACGTGAGAATGATTTTCATGTATAATAATGTACGATTGGAGGAATTTTACTATGAGTTCATGGCTCTTATTCGCACTATTATCAGCAATTACTGCTGCCCTTGTATCTATTTTCGGTAAGATTGGTTTAGATGGAATCGATGCCAATGTTGCTACGACGGTTCGTTCTATTATTATGGCATTATTTATGGTAGGCGTTATTATTATACAAGGTAAATTTCAAAATATCGGCGACGTACTGCTAAATAAAAAAGCACTGCTCTTTATCACATTAAGTGGAGTTGCAGGTGCTTCGTCATGGCTATTTTATTTTCTTGCCCTTAAAACAGGAAAGGTTTCACAAGTAGCTCCTGTCGATAAATTAAGTGTCGTATTTTCTATCATTCTCGCTATGATTATACTCGGCGAAAAGTTAAACTTTATGACTGGTATTGGTGTTGTCTTTATTACAGCTGGTGTACTATTTATCGCTTTCAGCTAAAAAACCGCTACTCGCGGTTTTTCTTTTTCTTTATGTAAAACCATACGACACATGTAACAACTACTGAAATGGATAAAATCCATATTCCATAATGATGCAAACTATACTCAACGAAACGCCACTTCTCTCCTAACTTCCAGCCAAGTCCAATAAAAACACTTATCCAAATAAGTGCACCACCGTAAGCGTACAAACAAAAACGCCAAAGTGTTAAATTCGACATCCCAGCAAAATACGCTGTTAAATGACGTACTCCTGGGATAAAATAACCAACTATTAAAAGAAATGGGCCATATTTTTCAAATAAAATATGTGTTTTTTCAATGTGATGTTCTTTAATTCTAATTTTCGGTCCATATTTTTTTAAAACAGGGAGTCCAAGTTTTAAACCTAATATGTAGCTTAATGTAATGCCTAACATCGCACCAGCCATCCCACTTAAAAACGCAGCTGTTCCTGACATAACGCCTTTTGAAACGTTATAACCAACGAAGGTCAATAAAAACTCGTCTGGTATCGGTAATCCAACAATCCCGCCAGCTAAAGCTATAATAATTCCAAAATACCCATAATGTGCGATTAACTCGCCAATATGTTGTTCCATTCGGAAGACACATCCTATACACGATCGTTATTCCACATTGTGCCCTTTCTATCTTTCAGACAAACATGGTATACATATTCACTATACATTGTTTTTATAATGAACTCTACTTCTATCCATTCCTTTAGCAGGCAGAAATTGAACTATTAATCAGTGACCTCGCTCATTCTTAGTACACATCAATCACGTGCTAGACTCCCGCCTTCTTTCCTTATATCCATCTCCTCTTGAAGGACTAATCTTACTATCCACAAATACCATGATTAAAAAATAAAAATTCATATGCTTGTTTTTTTGTTACAATAAAGGAAAGTTACTTTTCGCAACGGTTTAACTCTCAGGAAAAATGATATACCTAGCAAAAACATAGTTTGGTCGATATAATGCAACTTCTACCTATTAAAAGAACATGCACCCTTTACATACAACATCATTTTTCTAAATTATACAGGGGGAACGAACATGACCATTGAAAATCAATTTATCCAAAAGGTTTACTATAAAACATTTTTAACAGAAAAAACTTCTACTCCAGTATCAGAAGTACTCGGTGAAGCATATATAAATGAATCTACAAATGAATTCTCCAACATTTCTAATATTCGCTTTGCTCAAGGTGAATTGTATTACCAAAATAAAGACTTTGAAGCAGCAATATTTAAATGGGAGAAAGTAAATAATGAGCTTGCACTTTGGGCAACCAAGAATATTGCAGATGCTTATTTTGAACTAGGATTCTTACCAAAGGCAGAAGAAATGTATCAATCTATCCAAACGGAAGATACAACTCTTACAATGGAAGTTTCCTTACAACTTCTTTCTCTTTATATCGAACAAGATCGTTTAGGTCTAGCATTTAAGACGATTAGTGAGGCTGTTGCATTTCAACCTGACTATCCAAATATTACTTCAATTGCTCGTTCATTCTATGAAAAACAAGAAGATTGGAATAACGCCATCGAACTTGCCGTTCAAGAAGGAATTCGAACAAAATCATTACACTGGTTCGATACTTTAATCAATTATGTGAATCAAGGATTTACGAAACAAATCAAACCAGAATATTTCTATGAATCTTTAAAAGCTTTATATGCAATTGATCAAGTCCAATTTAAGGAACTTGTTATTGCTCTTTGGAACAGCTATCAAAATGAAAAATCACATCTACCTTGGATTCAAACAATCAATCATTTATTCTTACATATTGAAACAGACAACAATGACGATTGGCATGAAATTGTTGAACGCTATCAAGATACGTACTTTGAATTAATTACTGGTGAACATTTCATGCATGAAATGCAAGGACTTGTACCTGACTTATTAACAAATTGGTTTAGTTTAACGAGAGCAAAAGACGCCCTATTCGTCTCTGCTGCAGTGTTAGCTTGGAATGAAGTTTCACCTACAACTTTAGAGTCATTACTCGTAAAAAGTGCGGGAGCCCTACTCTCTAATTCAACAGCTGAAACAAATGTGAATATGGAAACTGTTTCTCATTTATTCGAAACAATTGCTGTATGGGCTGAAAAAAATGATGTAGATTTAAGTCATCAATTTACGTTACTCGTTCATGAACTATGTGATTTAAATGTTACAAAATTACTAATTTCGGGAACTAGTGACTATGATAAATTATCATTCGTCAATTCAATATTAGGAGAGAACATCTTAACTGAAACTATAACAACTCCTATTCTATTTAAAGATGATAGCCAAACTGAAATAACAGAATTCACTGCGTTAGATGTGCACAATATACCGAACTTTGATGAATTCCATCAAATAATGGCTACACCTGAACAATCAGAACTTGAGAACAAATGTATAGAAATTAAATTACCAAGTAGATTTTTGAGAAAGAATAAATTTGCATTTCTTGTTACACCATCTGTTCGAGGACAAGTGGAAAAAAACAGCTCATATTTTGAATACTTACAAGCCGCAGATAGCCTTATTTACGTATTAAATTCTGCTTCATCGTTACATGGTGAAGAACTTGATACATTACTTTATTTACGTGAACAAGTACCAAACTTACAAATTCATTTCGTATTACATACAAATAGTGCGGATACGAATGAAAAACTAATGAGTAAGATGAAAGTCCATTTCCCAAATGCGCAGTTCTTCCCATACTCTCCTTCACAAGAGGGGAGCCAACAACTTGGGGACGTGACAGAGTCTATTCTTTCTAATCTAGCAGAACGCGATATAGAACAAGAACGTATCGAAAAACTAATATGGTTTACTCAAAAGACAATCGCATACCTTGTAAATGAACGTGTGGAATTAGAAAATACATTAGTCAAATCAGTACGCTGGAATAAACATATCTCAGTAAAACTAAACGGATTTATTAACAATCTTACTGCTCTTGAAAAAGATAAAATTCGTTCTATTACAGAATCTTATCTTTTAACGAAAGAAGAAATCACAAGAGATATCCATTCTCAAATTCCTGAATTATTACAGAGCTGCTCTGACCTTGTTCAAGAAGATAGTGATTTCAAATTAGTTCATGAAGAATTAAATACTGCGATGAACGAACGAATTCAAAAACATGTACAGCAAGTGCTTCTCCCTAAATTTACTGGGTTTATTCAAGAGTGGATTGAAACAGCACATAATGAATTTATTCAAGCTCAATCTTATTTAGATGAAATGAGTGAAACGTTTAATAAATTATATAAAGAAGAACGAATGAAACTTCCTTGCGATTTCAAATTACTAGATGATTGGCATCGAGATGTTGTACGCATGACCAATAGAATTACAGTATCGAATATCAATATTTTATTACGTTTTACACCGACACAATTTTTCTTAAAGAGTGCAGGAAAACTATTTGGTAACATGCAAAAAAATCAATCTATGCTTGCAAACAAATATAAACAATATATTGAAACGGAAGACTATACGGAAATTGCTCAAACGATTTCAAAACAATTCTTCCTTCAATTTGAAGTATTTGAAGGCGCATTAGAACGAGATATCATGATGTTCTTTAAAGATCCACTTAGCATACTGAAACAAAATGTAGAAGCCGCTCAACTTGAAATACAGGAAGACGAGCAAACATTAGCAACGTTAAGAAGCAATCCAGAAACTTATCACGATCCGTTAGCATTCTTTAAACTGCAACTATTGCAACACAAATTCGTTTTAAGTACGCACAAAAACAATGAAGACGTCTATGAATTTAATGAGTCTCCTACGATTTAACATAAAGTGAAACTTTAATCAGTGGTGGGTCTTCATCCCCCACCTAACTTCCTTGCTTTCGCTGAATTTTGAGGTGGGGGTCTTACTGCCCATTAAAGCGGGATAAAAAACCAAGCAAACTGAAATTTGCTTGGTTTTTTACTTTAATTCATTATTTTCATATGTTCAAATGGATAATAAATTGCCGCTAATTCTCCTAATACATCAGCTTTATCAATGAGTCCTAAACCATTTCTACTATCTCTGCTTATTAAGCGATTATCTCCCATAACAAAAATCTTGTTTTTAGGAACTGTAATCGGTCCAAAGTCCTCCGTTAAATTCATAAGTTTTTTTTCAGCTTGTTTTTTATTACTATACAAATACGCTTCCTCTATCACTTCATGATTTACATATAATTGATCATTTCTCACCTCAATAACATCGCCAGGCAAGCCAATAACCCTTTTCACATAAAAATTATCCGTCTTCACAACAATAATATCTTCTCTCCCATAACTTTCAAATTGCTTTGCCAACTTATTCACAATCACCTTATCCCCATCTTGTAACGTTGGCTTCATGGATGCCCCTTTTACAGTCGTAGGAAAAAATACGAAAATTTTCGCCAAAAACACGAGCAAACAAGCAATTGCAATTGTTCCAAAGAATTCGCGCCAACGTTTTTTCTTTTGCATCATTCCACCATCTCATCATCTTTTTACTTTTATTATAAGTACTTCAACTAATAAATTTCTATAAAATTCTGAATTATATAATCATAATATTACAAATTTAAAAATAAAAATATCCAAGAATTTATTATTCTGATATACTATAGCTTGCATTTATTCTATTTTATGTACTTAGGAGGATTTTTTCTATGAAAGTTATGCTTAAAAATGAAAATACCGGTCAAATTAAGCAAGCAAAAATTGGTTTTAGTTGGACTGTATTTTTCTTTGGTTTCTTCCCTGCTATATTCCGTGGAGACTGGAAATGGTTTTTAATTATTTTAATCGCTAGCATGTTTACATTCGGATTCTCTAACCTAGTATTCTGCTTTATTTACAACAAACTTTACATCAATGATTTATTAGCGCAAGGTTATAAAGCCGCTGATGAATACAGCCTTTCTGCTCTACAACAAAAAAATATAGTAGCATAATAGTAACGAAAAAAGATACTCCCCAAATAGTCTATCCACTATTTAGAGAGTATCTTTTTATAATCCCACATATACAATACACATTTGAGCCGCTACATATGTAAGCCAAATCCAAAGTGGTTCATACTTTAATTTGCGTCCTCCAATATCTGTCACACCAATAATAAAATCAGAAATCACAAATAATAAACCACCAAAAGCTGGTATCCACCATATTCCTGTATTCTCATAGTATAAGGCGAATGCAAAGCAAGCCATTCCTCCAACCCACAATCCGTAAATTAGCGCTCCTATCGTAAACAATTTATCTTGTTTATCATTTCGAATAAAGAAGAACCATCCTATAATGAGAAAGAGTCCGTATACGAGTAAACCAATCCAAAAACCATTCCATGAAATACCTGTTTGCAAAAATGCTTTTACATAAAAACAATGTGCAAGAGCGAAAGTAATCATCCCTCCAATTAGCCTGTGACCAATTGGAATTAAACCTGCCATAAATAAATCCCCTACAGTTGATAACGTCATACCTAGTGCAACCCACGTACTATAATCTACTGATGGATCTTGTAACCATATCCAAATTGCACTTGCTGTTAAAGAAAAACTAAGAATAAGACGCACCGCTAAAGGTAACGGCATATTATTTCTTTTCTTTTTTGTCTGTCCTATTGCATAAATTGCACCAATAAAAAAAAGAATGATTTGTGCAATTAACACCATGTAAAGTAGATTCATAATATGTTCTCCTCAATAAATACTTTTGTATCTTTTTTCGTGACACCTAGTCTATTATCCTTTTTCTATAAAAAAAAGAAGAACAGCACTGTTCTTCCATTGTAATCGTTTTCTCGTTATCTATGCTACTTGTTTTTCTTTCTCCATTTTCTGCTTAGCTGGCACCCGATTCACCACAATAATTCCCGCAGCTACACACGCTAAACCGAATAATACAAACGAATGAATTGCTTCGCCTAAAATCATGCTCGATAATAACACACCAAATACAGGTATAAAGAACATGTACATTGATACTTTTCCAACCTTGTTGTACTTCATAATTGTATTCCAAATGCAAAATCCTGCTGCGGATAAGAAAGATAAATAGATAAGCATTAGTATTGCATGTATACTAAATGTAAATGGCATAACTCCAACTTGCACAGCCCCTATACATAATAGTCCGATAGAACCAAAAATCATTTGGTAGGCTATCATATAGCCAATATCTAATGTTTTACTACCTTCTTTCGCCAATATATTCCCATACGAGTACAACATTGCTGCAATCAGAAGTAATAAACTACCAATTCCGAAATGGAATGACAAACTACCATCACTCGGTACATTTACTAAAATGACACCACAGAAGCCGATAGAAACTCCAATTACTTTTCTCACATTAAGAGCATCATCTTTATATAAAAAATGTGCGAGTAAAAATTGAAAGAATGATGAGGTTCCTGAAATGATAGCTCCTTCAATACCAGAACTATAGCTCATTCCAATATAAAAGCATATATATTGAAGAAATGTTTGAAATAAACCAATTTGTACTAACTGCTTCCCCGTTCCTTTTTTGAAATTCATATCTTTTCCTAACGCTTTAAAGAAGAATAAAAGCATAACCCCAGATAAGAAGAAACGATAACCAGCAAATAATATTTGCTCCCCAACTTCTTGTGGCTGAATTCCAAGTTCAGCATAACTTAATTTAATAAAAGGGAATGCGCTCCCCCATAAAAAAGTCGCTACTATTGCAGCAATAAACACGCCAATCGGATGGGTAAAAAATTTCTCTGTCTTCACTTGTTGTCTTCCTTTCCGATCTTTTTACGAACAATATTCATATATACCAAAGGAACTGTGAAAACACAAGTTTTCAGTTTATACGCAAACAAAAACATATCATCTAACGAAAACATATGCTATACTATAGAATAATTACAACATAATAACTGTTAAAAACAGATTCAACAGAAATGC
The DNA here is from genome assembly GCF_027716265.1 of Bacillus cereus group sp. Bc031. NCBI lineage: Bacteria > Bacillati > Bacillota > Bacilli > Caryophanales > Bacillaceae > Bacillus > Bacillus cereus group sp. Bc031. The sequence continues at coordinate 24,644 of NZ_JAQFUL010000013.1, read as the reverse complement.
TGCTATCCATTATGGATGGCAGCTTTCGTCGTTTTATAGGGGTTTCGATTTTGATTATTTTTCTCAATAAGAATTTGGAAGGAGCGAGTAGTAATGAACTCAGAAGTAAAAACATTACAAGTACAAAAGTCTATTTCTCATCCCTCTTTATGGGATACATTAAAGAAACATTATGAACTTATATTTGCAATCGCATCTGGTATTTTCATTTTAGCTGGTTGGTTATTCACAAAGAACGATGTAATGAATGTAGGCATTACTTGTTATATCCTTGCTTATATAGTTGGTGGATATGCAAAAGCAAAAGAAGGTATTGAAGATACAATTGAGGAGAAAGAGCTAAATGTCGAAATGCTTATGCTCTTTGCTGCTATCGGTGCTGCAATTATTGGCTACTGGGCAGAAGGCGCGATTTTAATCTTTATTTTCGCACTAAGCGGTGCAATGGAATCTTATACATTAAGTAAAAGCCAAAAAGAAATTTCAGCGCTTCTTGATCTACAACCTGAAGAAGCATTACGTATTTCAAATGGAACCGAGGAACGTGTTCCTGTTGGACGATTACAAATTAACGACATTATTTTAATTAAGCCAGGTGAGCGCGTTCCTGCTGACGGTACGATTCATAGCGGTGAAACAAATATCGATGAGGCAGCGATTACTGGTGAACCTATTCCAAATGAAAAAAAACATGGTGATGAAGTATTTGCTGGTACTGTAAACTTACGCGGTGCTATCGAAGTTAAAATTACGAAGCCGAGCGATCAAACATTATTCCAAAAGATTATCCGTCTCGTTCAAAGTGCACAAAGTGAAAAATCACCATCACAACTATTCATCGAAAAGTTTGAAGGAACATATGTAAAAGGTGTACTACTCGTTGTTGCGCTTATGATGTTCGTCCCTCATTTCTTACTAGATTGGAGCTGGAATGAAACGTTTTATCGCGCTATGATCTTACTTGTAGTCGCATCTCCTTGTGCACTCGTTGCTGCCATTACACCAGCAACGTTATCTGCTATTTCTAACGGAGCAAGAAATGGAATTCTCTTTAAAGGTGGCATACATTTAGAACGCCTCGCTTCAGTAAAAGCAATTGCTTTTGATAAAACAGGGACATTAACAGAAGGAAAACCTACCGTAACAGATGTATATGTTCGAGAAAATATGACAGAAAAAGAAGTACTTTCAATTACAGCAGCAATTGAAAGTCACTCTACACATCCTTTAGCTGAATCTATTGTGAAGTATGCACAACATGCGTATGACATTACATTAAAAAAACCAGAAAACGTTGAAGATGTAACTGGTTTTGGGCTAAAAGGAACATTCGAAAACAAAGCTTATAAAATAGGTAAAGCTGATTTTATCGGTGAAGAAACAAAGACATTTCATAATGGTATTTCTGCTTCCCTTGAAAAAGAAGGTAAAACTGTCGTTTATATTAGTGACGAGGATGGCATCCTTGGGCTTATCGCTTTAAAAGATACACTTCGCCAAGAAACGATAGCTGCTATTCGCGAATTACAAAGCATCGGTGTCGAAGCAATTATGATTACTGGTGATAATGAAGAAACAGCAAAAGCAATTGCCTCTGAAAGTAATATAAAGGAATATTACGCATCATGCTTACCAGAAACAAAAGTGGAAACGATTAAAAAGCTAAAAGAAAAATACGGGACAGTAGCAATGGTCGGAGATGGTATAAATGATGCCCCTGCACTCGCTACTGCTAGCATTGGTGTAGCGATGGGAGAAGGAACAGACGTAGCTTTAGAAACGGCAGACGTTGTACTTATGAAGAACGAGTTATCTCGACTTTCACAAGCAATTCGTTTATCAAAACGAATGAACCGTATTGTAAAGCAAAACGTAATCTTTTCACTAGCTGTAATTGCAATGCTGATTTGTTCAAACTTCATGCAATTTTTAGCTCTTCCATTCGGTGTTATCGGGCATGAGGGAAGTACGATTCTTGTTATTTTAAATGGCTTACGATTATTAAAAGGAAACAATTAAAACGGGTCCCTCATAAAGGACCCGTTTTTTCTAATGGTAGCTATTATGCCCGTTTGCACTACCACTCGTTTTATGCTTTGGATGCGAACTACTCTTTTGTTTATTGTTATTTTTATTGTTGTGATTCTTTTTATTATTACTCATGAAATATCCCCCCTGTTCCCTATTATTATGGAACAAGAGCTCACTTTTCATTACGGGAATTATTGTCACCCGTTCTATAATGATGGAGTAAACCATTAATTTCACCGCCAAGTAAAATTACCCATCCAGTTAAGTAAAACCATAACATTAAAATAATAATACCACCGAGACCACCATATGTATTGGCGTAATTCGCAAACTTATCTACATAATAAGCAAATGAGTACGATACCACAATCCATCCTACAGTAGCAAATGTTGCTCCTGAAATGACTTCTCTTCTTTTTAATTTTCGATCTGGTGCAAATGTATATAAAAAACTAAACAACGCAAATAACACGAAGAAACTCGCTACTAAACGCGTAATACTCCACACGTAAGAAAAACTATCCGATAAACCAATTGCTTTAAATACAGCTGCCCCAATGACTTGTCCAAACACTGGAACAATTAGTGCAAACACAATCATAAAAATAATCGCTAATGTAAATACAATTGATAACGCCCTCGTTTTAATAAAAGAACGTGTTTCTGTTACATCATACGCACGGTTAAAAGCATTCATCACCGCATTTACACCATTTGAAGCAAACCATAGCATTGATAATAAACCAAATGATAATAAACCACCATTTTGCTCATTTACAACTTTATCCACGTTTACTTCAATCAAAGACATTGCATCTTCAGGTACGTACGGTTCTAATAAGTTGAGCACACTTTCTGTTTGAAGGTCAATGAATCCAAGAAGCGTAATTAAGAAAACAAGCCCAGGAAAAATCGCAAGCAAGAAGAAATAAGCGAGCTGTGCTGCCAAGCCCGCTACATCATCGCGCATCGTTCGGTCATATAAATCTTTACCAAACGAATAAGTACGATTTCTTCTCACCTTTTCTAAAATTTTTCTCATATATGGTTAAACGCTTTTCTTCTCTTCTTTATCTTGCTTCAACTCAATGTACGCTTCAGTTTTTTTTTCCTCTACATTGGAGTCTTTCATAAATAGTTCACGCGCTTCTTTCATACCGCCATCTTCAGCAACTACCGGCTCTTCTTCTGCTTTCAGTTCATCTACTTTTGGAGAAACAGCTTGAATTTCAATCGTTTCTGGCTTCTCTGCTGGCTCAACCTTTTTCTTACTAAAAATTTCTTTCGTTTCTTTTAACGTCTCTACAACAGACGGCGTCAATTTTTTAATTTCTGCTACTTTTGCTTTCACTACATTTAAATCAGCAAGTTCGCGTCCTTTATCTGTAACAGTTTGCACTTTTTCTTTGATTTTTGCATTTTCACCAATTTCAATCATCTTTGTTTTTGCTTTTTCTGCAGTATTTTTTACTTTTTCACGGTTTTCTTTCTTCAACATAGATACAGCTACACCTGCAGCTACACCAATCGCAATGTTTCGAGCAATATTATTTTTCTTTGCCATATTCCTTCACCCTTTCATTTCTTATGTTAGAAAGTATTTCTTTCTAAGCTTCCTCATATTCCTTGTTCTTTTCGAATGAAAGCTAATAGCTTTGCACACCCTTCTGTTACAAGGTCATATACTTCTTGGAAATTCCCTGTATAGTAAGGGTCGGGAACGTCTGTCCAGCCACCGTCTGGAACAAAATCGGACAGCCTACCAATATAGCCTCCAGTTTTACCTAAACTTTTTAAATCTGCTATATTCTTGTTGTCCATGGCAATAATATAATCAAACTTTGTTAAGTCTTCTTTTTCTACTTGCCTTGCTTTAATTCCTTCAAAAGTGACTGCATTTTCTTTTAAAATTTTTTGTGTTCCTTTATGTGGCGGATGGCCAACATGCCAATCTCCAGTTCCTGCAGAATCAATGACAATTTTCTCTTCGAGTCCCTCTTTTACGACAAGATCTCGAAAAATCGCTTCTGCCATCGGAGATCGGCAAATGTTCCCAAGACAAACAAACAATACTTGAACCATATTTTTGTTTCTTCCTTTCTTGGTGCATTTCTTTATATATACTTATAGTATAAACAACCAATTAGTGAATATAAAGGAAATCCCTACTAATTTAATAGGATTGAAAAGATTCATTAACGAAAATGATAAAAAATGTTAAGATAGCCTTATGTTATTTTAAAGGGGGACACTTCGGTGGATTTATCCGTAAAGTCAGAAGAAAACGTTGAATATATGGTTGAAGCTATTAAAGAAAAATTACGTATGGTTAATGCTGGAGCGATGAGAGCTGCTAGCTTTAATGAAGAAATGTACGAAGACTTACGTGACATTTATGAGCATGTTATGAAACGTGAAACATTCAGCATTAGTGAAATGCAAGCTATTACAGAAGAATTAGGTACATTAATTAAAAAGTAAAGGAGCCTCGTTTATGAGGCTCTTTTTTACTTCCAACAAATTCATGACAACTCTTCTCTTTCCCTCAATCAACTGTAAAATATTGTACAATAGAAGTAGAACCTCACCTTAGATTTTTTCTCCATACATACTACTCACAAATAATAGCAACACTACCATTGCTAACTGTTTTTACTGGAGGTGCTTACTTATGAGCAATTGGTACAGTAAGACGAAAGATCAAACATTAATCGACCTAGAAACAAACGAACAACACGGTTTAACAGAAGAAATTGTAAATGGACGTTTAAAGCAATACGGTTCTAATGAATTAGCTACAAAACAAAAACGCACTTTATGGCAGCGTATTTTCGCCCAAATTAATGACGTCCTCGTATATGTCCTTATTATTGCTGCCCTTATTTCAGCCTTTGTAGGTGAATGGGCTGATGCAAGTATTATTGCGCTCGTTGTAGTTTTAAATGCTGTTATCGGTGTCGTCCAAGAATCGAAAGCAGAACAAGCTTTAGAGGCATTGAAAAAGATGGCGACACCTAAAGCTATCGTCAAGCGAGATGGTGAACTAAAAGAAATTCCATCTGAGCACGTCGTTCCAGGTGATATCGTTATGCTCGACGCCGGACGATATATCCCATGCGATTTACGCCTGATCGAAACCGCAAATTTAAAAGTTGAAGAATCTGCTCTAACTGGTGAATCTGTCCCTGTTGATAAAGATGCAATCTACCACCCTTCCATGCAAAGTGATGAACAAGTACCACTCGGTGATCAAAAGAATATGGCCTTTATGTCTACTCTTGTTACATATGGACGAGGCGTTGGTGTTGCTGTTGAAACTGGAATGAACTCACAAATTGGTAAGATTGCTACCTTGTTACATGAAGCAGACGATGATATGACACCACTTCAAAAAAGCTTAGCACAAGTCGGAAAGTATTTAGGCTTTGTTGCTGTAGCTATTTGTATCGTGATGTTTCTCATCGGCTTTTTACAAGGACGAGATACACTAGAAATGTTTATGACTGCAATTAGTTTAGCCGTTGCAGCTATTCCAGAAGGTTTGCCAGCTATCGTTTCCATCGTTCTTGCAATTGGTGTGCAGCGTATGATTAAACAAAATGTTATCATTCGGAAACTACCAGCTGTTGAAGCTCTCGGTTCTGTCACAATTATTTGTTCAGATAAAACAGGTACGTTAACACAAAATAAAATGACCGTTACTCACTTTTATAGTGATAACACATACGATCAATTAGAAAATTTAAACGTAAATAATGATGTGCAACGTCTATTGTTAGAAAATATGGTGCTATGTAATGATGCATCTTACAATAATGACTCACAAACGGGAGACCCGACTGAAATTGCTCTTCTCGTTGCCGGGAGCACCTTTAATATGCAAAAAGATCATTTAGAAAAAATACATGAACGTGTAAATGAGCTACCTTTTGATTCAGATCGTAAAATGATGTCAACCGTGCATACATATGATGAAAGCTACTATAGCATGACGAAAGGTGCTATCGATAAACTCTTACCTCAATGTACCCACATATTTAAAAACGGTAAAATCGAGGTTCTAACAGATGCTGATAAAGATCAAATATTAGAAGCCGCTGGGTCAATGTCTCAAGAAGCTTTAAGAGTACTTTCATTCGCATTTAAACAATACAATTCAAACGATGTGGATATAGATCATCTCGAAGAAAATCTCATCTTTATTGGTCTTGTCGGTATGATTGATCCACCGCGAACTGAAGTAAAAGATTCAATTACAGAATGTAAAAAAGCCGGTATTCGCACAGTTATGATTACTGGTGACCATAAAGATACCGCCTTTGCAATTGCTAAAGAACTTGGCATCGCTGAAGAAATATCTGAAATTATGATTGGAACTGAATTAGACAACATTTCAGATACAGAACTAGCAAACAAAATTGATTGCTTACATGTATTCGCTAGGGTCTCTCCAGAACATAAAGTAAAGATCGTAAAAGCATTACGTGCAAAAGGCAATATCGTTTCTATGACTGGTGATGGCGTCAATGACGCTCCATCTTTAAAACAAGCAGATGTTGGCGTAGCGATGGGCATTACAGGAACAGATGTTGCAAAAGGGGCAGCGGATGTCGTATTAACAGATGATAATTTCTCATCTATCGTGAAAGCTGTTGAGGAAGGTAGAAACATTTATCGTAACATAAAAAAATCAATTCTCTTCCTACTCTCTTGTAACTTCGGAGAAATTATCACTTTATTTTTAGCCATTTTACTCGGCTGGGCAACACCACTACGACCTATTCACATTTTGTGGGTGAATTTAATTACAGATACGCTGCCTGCATTATCACTTGGGGTTGATCCTGAAGATCCTGATGTGATGAAGGAAAAACCACGACATGCGAAAGAAAGCTTATTTAGTGGTAGCGTTCCTTTCCTTATTTTCAATGGGGTTGTCATTGGCCTTTTGACGCTAATAGCCTTTATCGCCGGAGCAAAGTTCTATACTGGAGATACACATCTATTCCCTCTTTTCCCAGAGCAAATTGATGAGGATGCTCTATTACACGCTCAAACGATGGCATTTGTCGTTCTTAGTTTTTCTCAGCTCGTTCATTCATTTAGCTTGCGTTCAAGAACGAAATCGATCTTTTCAATTGGGATTTTTACAAATAAATATTTAGTCTTCTCCCTTCTTATCGGTGTTCTTATGCAAGTTTGTATCATCTCCATTCCGCCCCTTGCAAATATATTCGGTGTGCATGCATTAACGATGCGAGATTGGGGATTTGTTCTCTTATTAAGTATCATTCCGCTTGTTGTGAATGAAATCATTAAATTAGTGAAGAAAAACTAAAAGGCAATGAGGACTATTCCTCATTGCCTTTTCGTTTACCCCACTGATTAAAGTTTCACTTTATCCTTGTAATTCTTTTTTAATGTTCTCTGTTAATGTAGCCATACGTTTGCGGCTTTCTTCACGCTCACGTTTATTTTGTTCTTCAATTTGTTGTGTTTCTTGCATACCTCTTGAAATAATGTTCCAAGTTTCCTCAAGTGTTTCCATCTTAATACTAGAAGAACCTGATAACCTCGCTACTTCCACACTTTGCGTCGCGATATTTTGTGCATTTTTCTTAAGTAATTCATTTGTACGGCGATCCAGTTCAGCCATAGAATCTGCAACAAGCTTTTGACGCTTCGCATTTACCGCTTGAATGATACCATTTTTAAAGATAGGGATCGTTGTAATAAATGCTGTATTGATTTTACCAATTAATTTATTATTACCACGTTGAATCATACGAATTTGTGGTGCTGTAAGTAACGCAACCATACGTGCTTTTTCTAAATCATCAATACGCTGTTCTAAAATTTCAACAGAGTTTTTAAGCGACTCTAATTCAATACCTGCTAATTGATCATTATTACGTACACGCTCTTCATACATCGGAACTAACTCTGTATTTAAACGCTCTAATAACATTTCTCCTGCTACTACGTATTTTTCTAAGTCTAAATAATATTTTAAGTTTTGCTCATATAAACCATCTAACGTACCAATTGATTTTTTCATTTCATCTTGATACTTTGTAATTTCCACATACACTTTATCAATTTCACGGCCCATCGTTTGATATTTGCTAAAGATTTGTTCAATCATTTTATCCGCTTTTTTGAACATACGTGAGAAGAAACCGCTTTTCTCTTCCGCAAAGTCTTTGCTATCGAATCGGTCCATAATTTTACCAAGCTGTTTTAATAATTCACCAGAATCTTCTATCTTTGATAATGACATTGTATGTAAAATTTGATCAGCAAAACGTGAAATTTCCATAGAAGGTTCTTTTCCAAGTTCAATTAATTCTAATTGATCTTTAATATCTACCGCATTATAAATACGTTGTACATCCGCATCTTGTCTAAGTTGCAAGCGAACATCTTGTGCTGTTTGCTCATTTAATTCTGTTTTCGAATCTAGTACGACTGGGTTATTCATATGGTATTCTCCCTTTCCTTATAAAAATGGACGAAATAGTCCTTTTATTGTTTGTGATAAATTTTTATAGGCTGATGAACCATGAAACTCAAGATCGAAATTAACTTCTTCAAGCCAATGTGAATCAAATGCCCCCGCTTCAATATATGGTTCAATATCGTTTCTTCCCGTTGGATTGAAATGGAATACATCTACTCCAATTTGATTTAAAAATAGTAATAAAACAGCATCAGAACGAGTTAACTCTCCACTCTTCTCATTATTAAATATAACAATTTTCGGTACATCTTGTGAATAATCAAATTTCTCAAGCTGTTCTAAAATATTCGGTGGTATTTGAGAAAGTTGCGCGAAAACATATAGCGCTACATCTTGTTTCGTCTCTTTTGCAATTGGTTTACACATTTCGCTTTCACACGTATGGATAATCGCTTCTGCAATACCATGTTGTAATCCTTCTGGCAATCGTTTGTGTGGCCACCAATGACTGTTCATAATTAAATCTGGATGCAATTTTCCCCCACGGTCTAATGCATCTCGATAATGGTATTGGAAATTTGCTTTTTGTTCTTTCGTAAACGGAAATGTATTAATTAATAAACTGTTATCAAATGATGTAACAGCCTTTAATCGTTGAAAATACTCTTTATCATTCTTTGAAACACCTGATATTTTCGCAAATAAAGAAGGGATATAAATGTGTTTATTTTCAACAAAGAATGTCGGGCGTACAAACGCCTTTTCTTTCGTAATTAAAAAGAGTTCATCATATGTTGTTTTTAATGTACGAGCTACAGGCGTATAGGAACGGAATTGCCATGGCTTGTACAGCAGTGAATTATCGTGGTGAAGTACTTGCTCAATTTCTTTTGAAGCTTGATACGCTACTGTTGCCACACGCTCACGGCGGCGATCTGGAAATGGTTCAAGAGCAATACGGCCTGGATGAGACATAATAAATGTCCTTCCCTCTTCATCGACATTCTCAAATCCATCTTTTCCTTCTGGGTGATAATAAAGTACATCGCAGCCGAGCATAATAAGAAAGTATAAGAAATATATACGGCTTTCCTGTGCATCACCGTACCAAACAATACGCGGCATTTGTTTCTTATAGTTAATCGTAGAGAACCACTTCGCTACGTAATTTTCGCTTAATTTAATCATGTCGATTAAGAAACGACGAAAGCCTTCTGTCTTTAAAGATTGATTATGTTGTTTCTCATATAATTTCAATACAGAAATAAATGTCGTATGTATATAATGTTGTAAATCAGGATTATCTACTTTCGGCAAAAGTTGTTTCCCAGATAAGTGTGCCACTAGCCTATTTACTGTTAGACCATTTGGTGCTTCTTGATGTAATCCGAACACTTCTTGAATATGACGAAGTTTTTCCGAATCGATTACTTTATTTAAATTTTGTTCATGTAAAACTTCAATTCCTTTCGCTTCACTATAATCAAATAGTTCATTGAAATATTCATCTACATCATTAGGAACGCCAAGGATTCGACATGCTATATAACTAAATTTCATCTCATTCTCTGTCAGCTCATATTGTGGACGTTTTTCTAAAAGCGTTTCAAATTGCTTTAAATCTGATTCATCTTTTAATGCATATGGTTGAAGTGTAAAACGTGAAAACACAACAGTTCACCTCCAAAAACATTTACTTTTTCTAAGTCTTTCTTCTATTATAAACTATTTCTGTCTATAAAAAATGGGCGCTCGTAAAACGAGCAAACCCATTTCAATTATTTATTGTCTTCTTTAGTAGCTGCAACTTCTTCTTTAGCTTGTCCAGAATTCTTCATGTAGTGAAGTATAAATGTTGCTCCAAATGCTACAACTAAAATAATGAAGAACACTGTATGGCTTATTTCAATATGAATGACAGACAATAACATTTTTGCTGCGATAATTAAAATTAAAATATATGCTGTCGTTTCAAGTTCTGGAATACGCTCTAACAATTTTAAGAATACACCAGCGATACCGCGCATCATTAAAATACCGAGCATTCCACCTAATAATAGAATCCAAACTTCATTTGATACACCAAATGCAGCAAGTACGCTATCTACAGAGAATGCGATATCCATTAATTCAACCATCGCAACTGTTCCCCAGAAGACACCAAACATTCTGAAGAGAACACTGTTTTGGTTCATACCATGAGCTTCCTCTTCTTCTGCATTACCTTTTCGTTTATCAATAAAGTATTTAACTGAAAGCCATGCTAAGTAAAGTGCACCTAACACTTTTACCCATGCTAATTTAATTAAGAACATTCCAATTCCAATTGCGATAAATCGAAATACATAAGCTCCAATAAGTCCATAGAATAATGCTTTTTTACGTTTTTCTTCCGGAAGGTGTTTTACCATTACCGCTAATACAAGTGCGTTATCAGCAGATAACAATCCTTCAAGTACAACAAGTGTACCTATTAATCCCCAAGATACTGGATCCTGCAACACTTTAATCCACATGTCCAAGTCGAAAAATTGAGCATACGTATCAAGGATTCCTTGCAAAATACTCATCTTACCTTTATCCCCTATTCTTTGCTAGATTTATAGAAAGGTCAAAAAAAGGAAACGAATATCGTTTCCTTCCTATGCATCCAAGCCATACGCTCTTACAAGCGCACCTAAGCCACCTTGGAATCCGCTTCCTACTGCATTAAACTTCCACTGTCCATTATGACGGTATAATTCACAAAAGACAACTGCTGTTTCGATGGAGAAATCTTCCCCTAAATCAAAACGAAGAACTTCTTCATTCGTTTCTTCATTCGCTAAACGAACGAACGCATTTCCTACTTGTCCAAAGTTTTGACTACGGCCTTCTGCATCATAAATTGTAACTGTAATAGCAATTTTGTGCACATCTGCTGGAACTTTCTTTAAGTCCACAACAAGTTGTTCATCGTCACCTTCACCTTCACCTGTGCGGTTATCTCCTGTATGTAGAACAGATCCACAAGGAGACTGTAAATTATTATAGAAGATAAAATCAGTTTCCTTTGTACATTTTCCGTTCGCATCTAATAGGAATGCTGATGCATCTAAATCGAAATCTGATCCACCGTCGTAAGATTTAATATCCCAGCCAAGACCAATTACCGCTTTTGTTAAACCAGGACTCGTCTTACCTAAATCAATCTTTTGTCCTTTTTGTAACTGAATAGCCATTTATATTCACCTCTATATTTTAATCTTAAAGAATATATCCATCCGTAAATACATATTTACGGATGGATATATAACTCTATTACTCTACGTCTAAACCAAAGTTATTACATAGAGACGCTAATCCACCTTGGAATCCACTTCCGATTGCATTGAACTTCCAGTCACCTGCATGGCGGTATAGTTCACCTACTACAACAGCTGTTTCAATAGAGAAATCTTCTCCTAAATCGTAACGAATTAACTCTGCATTCTTTTCTTCATCTAAAATACGTACGAAAGAGTTAGAAACTTGACCAAAGTTTTGGCTACGACCTTCTCCATCGTAAATTGTAATTGTGAAACAAATACGTTCGATATGTGCAGGTACATTTTTCAAATCTACTTTGATAGATTCATCATCGCCTTCACCTTCGCCAGTTCGGTTATCTCCTAAATGTTCTACAGCACCATTCGCACCTTTTGGGTTATTATAGAAAACAAAATCTTCTGCTCCTGAAACTTTACCGTTAGCACCTACTAAAAAGATACTAACATCTAAATCAAAATCAGCTTGTCCATCATAACGATTTGTATCCCAACCAAGTCCTACAAGAACTTTTGAAAGACCTGGATTCGTTTTTGTTAAGTCTACCTTTTGTCCTTTTTTCAATGAAATTGATGCCATATACAATTCCTCCTCGGTTTATATTATTGATAACGTGATACAATCTCACTTAAGTTTTTATCTTGTGTTCCTTCTCCAACAGCTGAAAACTTCCATTCACTTCCGTGGCGATACATTTCACCTGCAATTAGAGTCGTTTTGCCAGCATAATTATCCGATAAATTATAGCGTGCGAATTCTTCGCCAGTTTGCGGGTTTTGAATACGAATATATGCATTACGAATCATCCCGAAATCTTGACGACGATTTACACAGTCATAAATATTTACAACGAATACTAAACGATTAATACGGCTCGGAACTTTATGTAATTCTACGAAAATTGTTTCGTCATCACCAGCGCCTTCGCCTGTTAAATTATCTCCTGAATGAATAATACTACCACAAGTAGAAAGCTTGTTTCCGAAGTAAACTAAATCGTTTTTGTTTAAAAAACGATCTTCTTCTAACATAACAACTGATGCATCACAATCTACATTTGGTTTACTTCCAAATAATGAAGACAGAAACCCACCTGATTGCCCAATTGGATCCCAGCCTAAGCCAACCTGTAGTTTTGCTACTTTGGGTTGTCCTTTCGTTAAATCGATCTTTTGACCTTTTTCTAAAATAATAGGCATGCAGTTTCTTCCTTTCTACAAAGCATTTTCCAATACGGAAAATATTGTATTCTCCTCTTATATTGTAGCATTATTTACCTAGTGATAAAAAGGATAAATTCTCAGTTATATGAAAACATTCATATAATTTACTTATGATGATGTAAGAAGTGGTAAATAGCACCAATCATTCCTGCACAATTACCGTTTTGTGCAAGTTCAATCTCACAATTATTATAAATCTCTTTTTGTAAATATTTTTCTACCTCTTCTTTTACTTCTTTTAAGAACTGATTTCCTCTATCAGTAATTCCGCCACCTATAACAATCATTTCTGGATTGAAAATATAAGCAAGGTTACTAATTCCAATCGCTAAATGTTTAAAGAATACCTCAACTGCTTGCGTAACTTCCCTATCTCCTTTATCATACAGTTCGAAAATCGTTTTCCCATTCCAATCACCTTCTCCTTTATATTTTCGGACAAGATGAATTAACCCTGAAATGGAAGCGACCTCTTCAAACGGCTTTCCTTCTATTAACATATTTCCCCATTCACCAGCACTAAACGAATGCCCTCTATATAACTCTCCATCTATAAAAATTGCTCCTCCAATACCAGTTCCAAGGGTGAACATAATAAAATTTCCTTTCTCTCTTCCACTACCATTCCACTTTTCTCCAAACGCTGCACAATTCACATCATTATCAATGGATACAGGAACTTTTAATACCTCTTGCAATCTATTCATAATAGGAATCATACTATAGCCCGGAATATGATCCACACCTCCCGTCACCACCCCTTTATTAACGTCAACAATTCCCGCCGTACTAATACCAATTCCCCAAACCTTATGTTCCCCCATTAATTTTTTTGATAAAAGAATGAGTTTTTGAATGATTTGTTCTCCGCCCAAATGAATTTCTGTTAGAACTGTTTTATGCTTTAGTACTGTTCCTGTTTCTGAAACAATTCCATATTTAATGTGTGTACCACCAATATCAAATGCAATATACTCTTTCATCTGCTGTCACTTCCTCTACTGTAATGTGTGTGAAATTCCCACTACTCTACTATTATAAAGAATTTACACTAACTCTTTTCTCTCTTTAGAAATACACCACCTTTTTCTATATATAGATTTTTTTGTATAAAACTCTTTTTCCTATGAAATATTACAAAGGGATGTATTTTAGATGGAATATTAATTTTTCAGGAGGAAATCAATGACGAAAATTTTTATTTTAGCATCAACTCTTTCTTTATCTTTTTTTAGTGGTTTAAATATTGGTAATGCAGCAACAGAAAACTTCTCTCCAGTAACAAATGCGATTGTACAAAATAACGATCATTTCGCAGAAGGTAACTCAAAAGATAATAATAAACCACCAGGAAACGGTGGTTCTCAGGACGATAGTGGTTCTGGTGGCAATGGTTCTGGCGGCAACGGCCCTGATGGCAATGGTTCTGGTGGCAATGGTTCTGATGGCAACGGCTCTGGTGGCAATGGCTCTAGCGGTAGCGGTTCTGATGGCAGTGGTTCTGGTGGCAACGGCTCTGGTGGCAATGGCTCTAGCGGTAGCGGTTCTGATGGCAGTGGTTCTGGTGGCAATGGTTCCGGCGGTAACGGTTCTGATGGCAGTGGTTCTGGTGGCAACGGCTCTGGTGGCAATGGTTCCGGCGGTAACGGTTCTGGTGGCAATGGCTCTAGCGGTAACGGTTCTGATGGCAATGGTTCTGGTGGCAATGGTTCCGGCGGTAACGGTTCTGGTGGCAATGGCTCTAGCGGTAGCGGTTCTGATGGCAGTGGTTCTGGTGGCAATGGTTCCGGCGGTAGCGGTTCTGATGGCAGTGGTTCCGGCGGTAATGGTTCTGGTGGCAACGGCTCTGGCGGCAGTGGCTCTGGCGACAACAGCTCTGGCGGCAATGGCTCTGGCGGCAATGGCTCTGGCGACAACGGCTCTGGCGACAACGGCTCTGGCGGCAACGGTTCTGGCGGCAATGGCTCTAGCGGCAATCGTGGTAAAGGCGATAGCAGTTCTCAAGGGGGAAATGACTCTCATGGAGGTAACCGTGGTAAAGGCGATAGCAGTTCTCAAGGAGGAAATGGCCCTCAAGGTGGTAACGTAAAAGATAACGCGAAAAAACAAGGCGATAAGTTACCGAATACTGCAACACATTATCCTGCATCTATTTTAATGGGACTTTCAACATTCCTAATTGGTATGTTACTATTCATTCGCCGTAAAAACGCAAAATAAAAACATATCCTTCCATCTTAAAAATACATGAAACAAATTGTAAAACTAAAAAGGACTTTGGATTGCATTTTATTATGCAGCCTAAAGTCCTTTTCATCCTTCCTATCCAAAAGAGCATTAATACGCTTTTCCCCAATACACCATTTGTTTCGCTTCTTTACCACAACAAATACATTCGTCAGCTAAATGCTCTTGCTCAAAAGGCATACAGCGAGAAGATACTCCGACTTCTTCTTTTAATTTCTCTTCACAAGCTAGTTCCCCGCACCACATCGCCTTAATAAATCCTTGCTTTTCATCAGCTAATTTTTTCATCTCTTCAAACTTCGTCACACTATACGTATTTTCATCACGAAATACTTTTGCTTTATTAAATAAAGAGTTATGAATTTCCTCAAGTAGTGCTGGAATGCGTTCTTCTAATTGATCCATTGATATAAACTCTTTTTCTTTCGTATCTCTTCTTACGAGTACAACTTGATTCTTTTCAATATCTTTAGGACCAACTTCTAATCGAATTGGAATACCTTTCATTTCATACTCATTAAATTTCCAACCTGGTGTTTTATTACTAGCATCTATTTTTACTCGTGCAATCTTTTGAATATGTCCTTGTAACTCTAGCGCTTTCGCCAAAACTCCTTCTTTATGCTGAGCAATCGGTACAATAACAACTTGCACTGGTGCAACTTTAGGAGGCATTACAAGCCCATTATTATCACTATGAACCATAATCAGTCCACCTATCATTCTCGTTGATACGCCCCAAGATGTTTGGTGTACATATTGCCACTTACCGGTACGATCTAAAAATTTAATATCAAATGCTTCAGAGAAATTCGTTCCAAAGTTATGGGATGTTCCTGTTTGAAGTGCTTTCCCATCATGCATTAAGCTTTCAATCGTATAAGTTGCCTTTGCTCCCGCAAATTTTTCTTTTTCTGTTTTTTGTCCTTTAATTACCGGTATCGCTAAATAGTCTTCACAGAAAGAAGCATATAGATTTAAAATATTTAATGTTTCAGCTTGAGATTCTTCTGCTGTTTCATGAATTGTATGACCCTCTTGCCATAAGAATTCCGTTGTGCGAAGAAATGGCCTCGTTGTCTTTTCCCAACGAACTACTGAACACCACTGATTATATAGCTTTGGCAAATCATTATAGGATTGCACAATTTTTGAAAAGTGCTCACAGAATAAAGTTTCAGATGTAGGGCGTATACAAAGTCTTTCTGCTAACTTTTCATTCCCGCCATGTGTCACCCATGCTACTTCAGGAGCAAATCCTTCTACATGATCCTTCTCTTTTTGTAATAAGCTCTCTGGGATAAACATTGGCATATACACATTTTCATGACCGGTTGCTTTTAACTTCTCATCCATAACTTTCTGCATATTTTCCCATAAGGCATAGCCGTACGGGCGTAGAATCATACATCCTTTTACACTTGAATAATCAACAAGTTCTGCTTTTTTTACAATATCTGTGTACCACTGTGCAAAGTCCTCTTCCATCTTCGTAATCGCTTGTACTTGTTCTTTTGCCATAGTCAGTCTTCCTCCTTCTAGAAAATACAAAAAAGCCCGCGTCCCTAAATAGGGACCGAGCTTTGCCGGCGTTACCACCCTGATTCATGCACAAAATTGTGCATGCTCTCTTTTTGATAACGGGAAATTCCCGCTGCATATGCAGAACGCAAAGGTAGGTTCCATGTTGTCTTTTTAAGAATCTTTCAGCCTGACGGATTCTCTCTCTGCTAAAAAGGTTGAACATATACTAGTCCTTTTTCATCGTTATAACAAAATAAATTTGTTGAATATCATAATATAAATTTCACTTCAAAACAAGAGTGAATTTTCTTATTTTTATATATTCTTTTCATTTTTTACAGTTTTATACGTAGCTTTTTCGTGATATTTTTAAAAGTTGATGTGCAATCATACCAATAAGTGTACCAAGTAGGACGAAGAAACCAATAAACCCATACCCCATTCCTTCCCATCCACCAATAACCATCATTGTAACAGGAAAGGATGCTAAACAAAGAAGTATTAGACTAAGTGCAAATATAATATCGAACTGCTTGTCTGGAAACCGTTTCTTTAGTAAATACGAAATAGCAAATACAAGGATAATCGTGATTCCGCCAATGATGTAAAATATACCAAATCCATCTAACCAGTCCATACCATTCCCTCCTTCCATAGATTCCCTTATACTTATAATATGTTCAACTTTTCTGAAAATAAATAATAAATTTTATTTAAAAACATATTTTTATTACTAGGCATTAATAGTAGTATATAGTAATAGGTTTTATATAATTAGGAGGATTACTTTATGGATAAAGCATTAACGAATCGTGTCATCATTTTATCATTCGACTGTTTATCAGCTTTAGATTTTCCTATACTACAAAAATTACCTCACTTCCAATCTCTAATCAAAAAGGGTACGGTTGTCGAAAAAGTAGAACCAATTTATCCTTCTGTAACATACCCAAGTCACTCAACAATCGTAACTGGTAATTACCCTAATAAACATGGTGTTGTTAGCAATACGTTACTTCAACCTGGACGTGAATCACCCGATTGGCATTAGTACCGAAAATCAATACAAGGAAAAACGTTATATGATGAAGCACATAAAGCAAATTTAACGACAGCTGCCCTTCTATGGCCTGTTACCGGCAGAGCAAATATTGATTACAATTTACCAGAAATCTTTCCAAATAGACCGTGGCAAAATCAAGTTTTAGTTTCATTATTTAGCGGTAGCCCGCTATATCAATTAGATTTAAATCGTCGTTTCGGCCATATACGAAATGGAGTGTCACAACCTGAACTCGATGATTTCGTACTTGCTTCTGCTGTGCATACAATCCAGACGAAAAAGCCTAATGTCATGTTTGTACATTTCACCGATTTAGACACCCAAAGACACTATCACGGCTTTGAATCAAAAGAAACAATAGCCGCAATTCATAGACATGATGAGCGACTAGGGAAAATTATTCAAGCTTTAAAAGACAGTGGACTATACGAAGAGAGCACTATTATCGCTCTTGGTGATCATAGCGCTTTAAGTGAAAACAAAGCCATTCAATTAAATGTACTATTTCATCAAAAAGGGCTTATCTCTATAAATTCAAAAGGAAAATTAGTAGACTGGAATGCTTATTGCCAAAGTTGCGATGGGTCCGCCTATGTATATGTGAAAGACAAAAACGATACCGATACAATTCGAGAAGTACAACTACTCCTTGAAGAACTGCTTCAAAATAAACAAAACGGTATTGAATTTATACTTCATGATGAGGATGCGAAGGAATGCGGTGCAGATGGCAATTGTTTATTTATGTTGGAAGCACGAGAAGGGTATTATTTCACTGAAAACTATACAGGAGATTTTATAAAAGAAATTACTGAAAAAGATGTTACGCCTAGTAAAAAATATACATTTGGTACGCATGGATACTCTCCAACAAAACCTAACTATGAAACAATTTTTATAGCTGCTGGGAAAGGAATAAAAAGCGGCATTACCATACCGTATATGAGACTTATTGATGAAGGCCCAACTATCGCTAGACTACTCGGTTTACACTTAGGTGAAACAGACGGATCAATTGTAGAGGATTTACTCCAATTGTAAAGAACTGTGTATATATGTAAAAGTTATGTAAAATTCATCATTGTTTCTCTTTTTATAATTTTTATTTTTGTACACTGTTAGTAGAACAAATTTGAGGGGGAACATTATATGAAAAAAATGTCCAGACAAGAAAAAAGCTGGATATTATACGATTGGGCGAACTCCGTATATTCGCTCGTCATTACAACCGCATTATTCCCAATTTACTTTAAAGCAGCTGCAAAAGAAGCTGGGTTATCTGGTGCAACTTCAACAGCATATTGGGGATATGCAAACTCGTTCGCAACACTTTTAATTTCTATACTTGCTCCTATTCTCGGCACAGTTGCTGATTATAAAGGATTTAAAAAACGATTTTTCACATTCTTCTTTGGACTCGGTATCGTATTTACAAGTATGCTAGCAGTCGTTCCAACATCTCAGTGGTACTTATTACTAGGATGCTATATGCTCGCATTAGTCGGTTTTGCTGGAGCAAACATTTTTTATGATGCATTTTTAGTAGATGTCACTTCTGAAGATAGAATGGATCGAATTTCTACAAGAGGTTTCGCTTTAGGCTATATTGGGAGTACTATTCCATTTATCGGTTGTATTGCTCTTATCATTCTTGCTCAAAAAGGAACTATCCCTTTATCAGTCGGCATTGCTAGTCAAATTTCATTTGCGATCACAGCTCTTTGGTGGGGATTATTTACAATTCCAATGCTAAAAAACGTAGAACAAACGCACTATATTGAACGTCACCCAAGACCAATTACAATGAGCTTCAAACGCCTTGCTGATACTTTTAAAAATATTAAAGAATATAAAACGGTCTTTATGTTCTTAATTGCTTACTTTTTCTATATTGATGGGGTCGATACAATTATTACTATGTCCACCGCTTACGGAACAGACCTCGGTATTAGTGCAACAAATCTATTAATCATATTATTCGTCACACAAATTGTAGCTTGTCCATTCGCTTTATTGTACGGAAAACTATCGGAGACATTTACCGGTAAAAAAATGCTATATGTCGGTATTATTATTTACATCATTATCTGCATATATGCTTATTTCTTAAAAACGACACTCGATTTCTGGATTTTAGCAATGTTAGTTGCTACTTCTCAGGGCGGGATTCAAGCACTTAGTCGTTCCAATTTTGCAAAACTAGTACCTAAAGAATCTGCAAATGAATTTTTTGGATTTTATAATATATTTGGCAAATTTGCCGCGATTATGGGTCCAGTATTAGTCGGTGTTACAACGCAATTAACAGGAAAAACAAATGCTGGTGTTCTTAGTATTATTGTGTTGTTTATTATCGGTGGATTTTTATTAACTAAGGTCCCTGAAAATAATACATCCGTTACACCACCTAATCCGAAAACTAAAACGCTATAAGAAAAAGATCCTCTTCATGCAAGAAGAGGATCTTTTTTATCTATAACGTCTTACAATTAAAAACTCAACAGCCGGCTTTACAACTATCGCAGCACATAACGCAAACAATAACGGTATGTTATGAAAATCAATCCATCTATTAAACACTACCGATGCGAAAAACAAGCCAAAAATTAATACAACGAGTACATAATATGTAACATTGGCACTTGTTTTTAATACATGTTTTTCTAAATCATCTTTCTCCTCAGTATCCCCTTCGACGCTATGTGATGCCAAACTTTTAAATAGATAATGTAACGCGATGCTACAAATAAATAGTGCATACCAGTTTACTTGAAGTTCAGTTAACCAATAGTAAAGTGCATACACTAACGTACCTATAGCAACTAATATAGTAACGAAAAGGCTTATCTTTTCTTTCCTCAACAACTACTCCCCCTACTGCTTGTACAAAAATAGTTTATCAACAGTTGTTCCTAATACTTCCGCTAAACGAAAAGCTAACGCTAAGCTTGGATCATATTTATTATTCTCAATTGCATTTATCGTTTGTCTAGAAACCTTACATTTATCAGCTAATGCGCCTTGTGAAATATTATTTTCAGTGCGTAATTCATAGATTTGATTTTTCACACCATTTCTCCTAACCTGTAAAATCGTTTTTACATCATCAGTATATAATTGGCTCATATAGTTGTCAAAAGTTCGCCAAAGAAAAAGGGAGCACTTCTGCTCCCTTACAATAGTTATTTCGACGCTAACGAATTTGTTAGTTCCTCTTTATTAGTGACATCTTCTTTCTTTATTTGCATGCGTAGAACTGGCCCTATTGCTAATAAAATAAGTGCCATTGCTATACAAAACACAATAACTAGTGATGTCATTTCCTTTAATCCTCCAGCTAAAGCAGTACCAATTAGCATAGCTCCCATAAACAGCGGTAAAATCGTCCCATTTACTCTTCCAACCATATTTTCTGATACAAGTTGAATCATAAGCGTACCGACAACGATATTAACACAGGCTAAACAAATACCTGTTCCAAATCTCATGAAACTAGTAATCCAAAATGATGTAGATAGCCCTTCTACTAAAAATGACATCGCTAATATGCCCATACCGAATACGAACATTTTTTTCGGGTTCACTTTTGAAGCGAAAATCGCAGCAACAATACCACCAATTAACATACCTATTCCATCAGCTGCAGCTAAATATTGAACTGCTTCCTTTTCCATTCCAAGGCGTTCTATTACAAGAAACACTTCTAATGGCGTTGTTAATCCAACAGCTAAGCCTATAATGGTGAAAGTAATTGTAATCATACGTAAATTTTTCGTATGAAGAACGTATTTCCACCCTTCTTTTATATCATTTTTTAATGAATCTCTCGCCACTTGCTCTTGTTCAACCCATTTCGGTAAAAATGAAAGAGCGATAGCAGATAACAAAAATAAAATGATTAAGCTATATAGTGACGTAAATAAACCAAGTTGTGTATACACAAGTGATCCTACCACTGGTCCAAAAATCATAAATAATGACTGTAATGTTTGGTTAAATGCAATCGCATTCGCTACCTGTTCTTCCTTTACGTAGCGCTTAAATATACGCGAAGATGATGGCTGAGAGAACTGGCCTACAATCGCGGAAATGAGTGTTGCAAAAAATATAGCCTGCCAATAATCCAGTTTTAACAACAGGACAATTCCTATAATAGACATTACACTTAATACATCTCCAGCGACCATTGTTCTTTTCGGATTCCAGCGATCAGCTAGCGCACCACCGATAAATGAGAAAATAAAAATAGGTGCATATTCCATAACCGATAACAATGAAACGGAAACTGGATCATTATTCGTTCGCTCCATTATGAAATATAGAAGGGCCATATTTCTGATCCAAATTGCAAATTGTTGTAAAATATCAGACGCCATAACGAGCATAAATGCTCGGTTTTTAAATAAAGCGTTCATTTTCATTCCCCTTTCATAAACCGACCGTTCGGTCTAATTTATTTTATAGAAAAGCAACTGACTTATTATTCAGCTGCCATTCCTTTTAACAATACATCTATTGCCTTTTTATAAATACGTTTCAACTCTTTATAATCTAACTCGTAGTAAAGTACTCCAAGCCCTGATAATAATCCATTCACAATATACATAAGATCGCGCGTATTATCTTCACGAAACTCTCCAGACTGTATGCCTGCTTCAATTAGTTTCTCAAACATAACATATGATTCTCTAGTTAAAGCTAATAGTTCATCCAAAATCTCTTTACTTACAACTTGGCTCATAGAGAATTCCTCTATTGCATTTGAAATTGGTTGCTGTATGTCCTCTACATGATATTCCGCGAGACCATATAATTTTTCAGTATTCGTACTATACGACTTCTCTTTTTCATTCCATTTTTCAAGCCAATCATACGTATGCTGTTTTACCACAAATAAAAATAATTCTTCTTTACTTTTAAAGTGATAATAAATACTTCCTTTACTTCGTTCTGTAATTTCACAAATCTCTTCCATAGATGTAGCTGCATAGCCCTTCTGTGAAAACAGACTTTCTGCTTTATATGCAATTTCTTTCTTTATCTCTTCTGCACTTCTTCTCATATTCACACCTCTTTAAACCGACCGTTCAGTCTAATAATAACAAATTAAAAACCTCTATTACAAGAGGCTATATTCCTTATTTAAGAAAACATACTCTCAAACCACGTTCGAATCATGTGTATAATTCCAATTTTAACTCCTAATTTAACAAGAAATACGCCTCCCGCAGCTAATAAAAATAACATTACTTTCCCCTTGTTTTTCACTTTCGGCTCCCTTTTCATTTCCATTCCCCTTAGTATATTAAAAATATTTAAACAAACGTTTGTTTAACTGTTTTTATGCATATGTAAGCCAACTAATTAAACGTTTGTTTAAAAAGAAATACGCCTATATAAGGCGCATTTTCATCAATCACCGCCACCTCCGCCACCATCGCAGCTGCCTCCACTATCTCCACCAGAAGACCCTCCACAATCATGTGAACCTCCATGCGAGCTATCATTATCAGATCCCGCAAAGAAAAATAATGGTGATGAGTTGTTAGATGAGTTATGAATGTTATTTTGTTTTGTAAGATTTACCTTCTTTTTGTTTGATCGAACTGCTGTTAAGATTGTTACAACTACAACAAATAATAGTATGAAAATAATAAATTCCATATAAAAACCTCCCTTATTCCTCGAATAATTGAATGGTTCTCTCTAGATTTTCAAGCGAAATGAAGCGCGATTCACGAAGAATCTCTTTTCCATTATGAAATAATAAAATTGTCGGTCCAGTAAATACTGCATATCGCCCTGCAACCTCTTGCATGTCTTGCAGTAATATCTCTATTTTCTCTACGTAATCATAATTCTCTAATACGTAATTTACTTTCCTTAACATGACATCACAAACACCACAATTTTCCGTTTTAATAAACAGAAGTACTACTTGTTGTTCTTCAATATATGTTACTAATTCTTCTATTGTTTCAAAGTTTTTCATCTTATCCCTCTTAACGTAGTTTATGAAATACTTTATCTTGATACATACGAAATGCTGAACTATCTTTAATCTTTCTTTTTTCCATTACTTGCTGAAAACGTAGCGTTTTTGCCGTTAACTCTTCTTTTAATTTTTTTCTCTCTTCTTCATCATAACAGCAAGCAATTAAATCCTCTATTTTTAATATATCTTTTTGCAGTTCCATTTCTGGTGGAATCATGCCCGCGTTTTTTAAAATTTTATAACTCATTCTAAATTCTGGAGGTACCATTGAAAGGTCTTCTAATTGTAGTGGTTTTCCTTTTCCCGGAATATGATCAAGGTCTCCATTCCGTATTGCTTGTCGAATTTTTTCTTCGGCAATATTCAAAAACACATCCACATTACTCCCTCCCTTACATATTTTTACTATTATTTTACATGAAATTTCATTATCTTGCTACGCTATTACAAATTGACCTCATACAATTTTTTCTCAAATTTAACTCCAAGAAGCCCTTTCCTCTCTAATCGATATTTTATTTTCATGTGTAATCTGTATTAGAGCCATTTCATATTGAGAAAGTCTTTTCGAATTCAATAAAGCGTTTACACCAAATCTTACATTTGCTACGATTTAATCAGCTTCAGCTCCTTGTATAGACTTCGTGATGTCTGATCATTTTTATCTAGATTCATTTTGATTTATTGGCGCATGCCTTTAAATATATCTTTTATTTTGAAAGACCTGCGGTAGTATGTCAACTGAAAAACAACAGAATTTTTAGTTATCAAAGTACTATTTATTTAAAAAAGACA